>CAUQVG010000060.1:0-3041 GCA_963521685.1 uncultured Selenomonas sp. | reverse complement strand
GATCTCGCGAACTATCTTGCGCACAGCTATCAATGGGATGCGACAAGCGGCGTGATGAAGGATTGGATGTACGAGGGCTACGCGCGCAAATATGTGCTGGACGCGGGCATGCAGGAATGGATGCAGGATGTTAATCCGTGGGCGCTTCACCGCATGGCGGAGACACTGCTCGAGGCACAGCAGCGCGGCTTGTGGAACGCATCCGAGGAAACTCTTGCAGAGGTGCGCAGCCTCTATCTTTCCATTGAGGGCGATCTCGAGCAGCGTTCGGAGGGGACCGTATGAGCTGCAAAAATCAACTGATTGCCTTTTTCGCAGCGGTTCTCACCGCATGCCTTCTCACGGGCTGCGTTGACCTTTCCAATAACCAGGGAGGGAGTTATCAGGTTACGGATGTGGAGGGCACGGTCATCACGATCGCGCATAAGCCGCAGCGGATCCTGACCGTCAGTGCCGGTACGGATGAGCTGATGCTCGGCCTTGTGGAGCCGGAGCGCATGGCGGCGATCAATGAATCTCTCGCCGATCGGGAACATACGAATATCCCGTGGGTGTGTGACCGGATTCCGACGGTCATCCCCCGCAGCCCGTCGGTCGAGCAGATTGCGGCGCTGCATCCGGATCTCGTCGTCGTGACACCGTGGATACCGCGTGAGAACATCGACGCCATCCGCGAGCTGAACGTGCCGGTTCTCGTCTGCAAGTCCGCTGCGACAATAGAGGATATTCACGATAATATCCGGCTCTATGCGGCGGCTGTCGGCGAAGTGGAGCGCGGGGAGAAACTCATCGGCATGATGGAGGAAAAGCTCGCTGAGATCCGTGCGAAGGTGGCAGAGGTTCCGGAGGAGAAGAAGCATAAGAGCATTGCACTCATCTCCATCATGGTGAACTACGGCGGCGCAGGCTGCACCTTTGACGAGCTCTGCCGCTGTACGGATTCGATCAACGCCAAGGCAGCGGCAGGCAACCGCATGGGGCAGGAGATGACGAAGGAGCAGCTCGTCGCGGCGAATCCGGACTACCTCTTTTTCCCGAGCTACGAGGACGGGGCGACGAACGAGGAGAACTACGGACGGCAGTATCTTGAGGACCCCTCGCTCGCGCAGATGGCTGCCGTGCGGGAGCGGCAGATCGGGCATCCGTGGGCGCGCTACGTCTACAATCTCTCGCAGAACATTGTGTATGGTATTCAGGAGACGGCGTGGATTCTCTACGGCGACGAGTTCAAACAGTCGCGGCATGAGTTTCTTACGGCTGTGGAATAAGGTGATCCTATGAAAAAAATTGCCTTCTACGGCAAGGGCGGCATCGGCAAGTCCACGACAGCCGCAAATGTATCCGCCGCGTTCTCGCGCATGGGACGGCGCGTCTGCCAGATCGGCTGCGATCCGAAGAATGACTCGACGCGCCTTCTTCTCGGCCGTATTGCGCCCTCCACGATCCTCGATCTGGAGCGGGAGAAAAAGGGAGCCGCGCTGACACTCGCAGACCTCGTGCATGAAGGGTGGAATGGCATTCGCTGCATTGAGGCCGGCGGGCCGGATCCCGGCGTCGGCTGTGCAGGGCGCGGGATTATCGTTGCGCTCGAGCGCCTCAAGGCACTGCATGCGTTTGATGACCTCGATGTCGTTCTCTACGATGTCCTCGGCGATGTGGTCTGCGGCGGCTTTGCCGTGCCCATCCGTGAGGGCTATGCCTCGGAGATATACATTGTTTCCTCGGGCGAGCTCATGTCGCTCTATGCGGCGAACAATATAGCAAAGGGCGTGCGCCGTTTCGCCGAGCGCGGTGCGGTGAAGCTCGGCGGCATCATCGGCAACGGCAGGGATGTCCTGCGCGAGCGAGAGCTGCTCGAGGCATTTGCTGCGCGCATCGGCACGCAGCTTATCACCTACATCCCGCGGTCGCGCGCTGTGCATGAGGCAGAGATTCATCGGCAGACGCTTATCGCCTATGCGCCTGATTCGGAGCAGGCGCAGCACTATACGGCACTCGCGCAGGCGATCGATACGAATGAGATGCTGACCGTTCCGACGCCGATGGAGTTCGAGGAACTCGAGGATCTGGTGGAGCACTATGGGGATTGAGGTCAAGCGCGTCGGCGTCCGCCGGACGAACTGCAGCTGCAGCATGCCGGGCGTCTGGCGTGCATTGTCCTTCGTGCGCGGCGCACTCGTCGTCTTTCACAGCCCGCGCCCGTGCGCGCATATTGCGCACGGCATGGATGTGAGCAGCTTTCATCGGCTGACGGCAGCGGGGACCTCCGTACGTCTCTCTCCCGTGCCGCTCCTGACGAGCGGCCTTGGCGAGAGCGAGGCGATTTTCGGCGGCGAGGACCGGCTGCGGGAGTGCATTCGCTTTGCCGCAGAGAAGTATCGCCCGCAGGCCGTATTCATCGCAAACTCCTGCGTCAGCGGCGTGATCGGCGATGATACGAAGGCGATCGCGGAGGAGATGGAGGCGGAGCTCGGGATTCCCGTCATGGCGGTGTCTGCGCATGGATTCCTCGATGGGGAGTACTATGCGGGCTATCTCGATGCCGCGCGTGCGCTCGCGGACCGTTTCATGCACCCCGCAGAGCGAAAGGTGGGAACCGTTGCCCTCCTCGGTGACTGCGGGGGCATGCATGGAGAATATGTGAAGGAACTGCGGCGGCTTCTCGCCCTGCTCGATCTCAAGGTGACGGCGCAGTTCCCGTCGTATCTGGCACTTGATGAGATGCAGGCGGTGCCGGAGGCAGAGCTCATCATTCTCCTCGGACGTCGGATGGACGATGAGAAGCAGGCACAGCTGGCGGAGCTTGCAGAGCATATGCATGAGCGCTTCGGCACGCCGTATCTTGCCGATGTCTATGCCGTCGGCGCCGAGGAGACAAAGACCTGGCTGCGCCGCGTCGGTACGCTATGTCACCGGGAGGAGGCGGCAGAGCGTGCCATCGCAGCGGAGGAGGCGGCTTTTTCTGCTGCTGTAGAGAAGGCGCGTGCTGATCTCGCGGGGCGAAGATGCGGGCTTGCGATTGGCCGTGACCTTACATGGTT
>CAUQVG010000059.1:0-3409 GCA_963521685.1 uncultured Selenomonas sp. | reverse complement strand
GTCCGCGCGAAGGAGAGCGCCTTCTGTATGGCGGGAGGCAGGAATGCATAGGTCTTTTCGTGATGGATGCTGCCGTAGATCATTGTTTTTCTCTCCATTTCGAAGTAATTTATTTATTTTATTTTCTATTTATAACAAAATATTATTTATTTTTCCCTATTGTTTTTATTTTACGGATCAATGCACACGGAATCATCGATGCTTAGAATATAACACCATCGAGGACAAATCACAATTGTTTTCGTAAGATATTTTACAAGCAAAACTGCCATACGGACGGCAATCCGCATGGCAGTTCCTCGTTGAAATTACAGCAGCTCCCGCAATACCTCTTCGATGTGCCCGTCCAGTGCGATGCTCCGGCCGCGAATCTCATCGGGGACATATGCCCCCAGATTGATTGCCGCAAGCGTCACATCTGCGCGCGCCGCCGTCATGCGCCAGAACGGATACTTGATGATGCCGGGCGTATTCGCCCCGACCCCGAGCTCGAGGAGGAGCATTCGCCGTCCCTCGCTATGCGCGAGCCAGTCCTCATAACGTGCCGCTGCCGCGTGCCAGCCCGCATCCTCAACGAAGGATGCATCCGCGCGCAGATTCGTCGTCATCTCTGTGCCGTCGTCCGGGCAGTACGGGATGAGATGTGCCGGAACCTCCATCAAAGGTGCACCGTCCTCCGGCAGGAGAAGTGCTCCGTTCGGCGCAAATGTGAATCCCTGCGCCCTGAGCATCGCGCGTACCTGTTCCTCGTTGTCATACGTCCTTCCTGCCGATGCGCCCGCAGGCCTGCTGCTCTGAAAGAGCCCAAAATCTCCCTGCGTATAGAAGAGACGCTCCTTATCAAATCCCGTACGCTGAAAGGCATGATCGACATTCGTCGTGAGGACGAAATAATCTCGCCCCGCAGCGAGGCGGAGCAGGTTCGGATAGACATCGCTCTCCAGCATCGGCGCGTAACGGTTGATGTAGATGCTCCGGCTCCACCACGCCCAGAACAGCCCGTGCGTCGGGAACGGGTAGAATCCGCCCGTGTAGATGTCCTCGATGCCGAAGCGCTCATGAAAATCCGAAAAATATTTTAAAAATCGCGCCCCACCGTAGTCGTAGCCGGCCGCCGCCGACAATCCTGCTCCCGCGCCGATGAGAATGCATTCGGCAGAGGCGAGGGCGTTTTTCAGTTTCGCAATGCCTTCTTTCATGACAGCAGTCTTTCGTAAATCATGCGGTCCTCGTCTTTGAAGACGTTGAATACCACGCGTTCCATTGATTTATTCTGCGCGAGAAACGCCCGCACCTCGCGTACGGCGATCTCAGCCGCTTCTTTGTTTGGAAAATGAAACTCTCCGGTTGAGATGCAGCAAAAGGCGATGCTCCTGAGGCCATGCTCCGCCCCGAGATGCAGACAGGAGCGATAGCAGGAGGCAAGGAGCTCCCTGTGTTCATCCGTCAGGACGCCGCTGACGATCGGTCCGACCGTATGGATGACATGGCGCGCAGGGAGATTGTACCCCTGCGTGATCTTCGCCGTGCCCGTCTCCTCCGGATGCCCCTGGCGCTCCATGAGCGCGGCGCATTCCGCACGCAGCTGCAGACCAGCCGCGCTGTGAATCGCGTTGTCGATGCAGCGGTGGCAGGGGATGAAGCAGCCGAGGAGAGCCGCGTTCGCCGCGTTGACAATCGCATCCGCAGAGAGGCGCGTGATGTCACCCTGCCAGAGGGTAATGCGCTCATCCGATGGGACAGTGGACAGCGCCGTCACATTGATTGCGCCGCGCTCCTGACGCTCTGCAGCGAGCAGTTCATCCTGCAGGCGCACGAACTCCTCTGTGAGCGGCAGGGGAGGACGGACATTCATGAGCGCACGCAGCAGATTCCGCTGCGCTGTCTCCGTCTCTCCGACCCCCGCCGCCTGCCCGCGATACTCCGGCATCTCAGCGAGGAGCATCGCATTCAGATTTTGAATGAGAGCAAGGGACATCGAACCACCTCCTTCATAGATTTCCTTCATAGATTTTTGATCACATTTACGCCTGCACGAGAGACACGCGCTCACCGATATGAGCCCCACTCTCGATCAGATCGGCCATCCCGAGTGCATAGTCCGCGTAGCTCAGGTACAATAATTTTTTGAAAAAAGGACGCTGCCGTAAGGCAACGCCTCCAAAAGAAATGAAATTACAAACTCGAAATTGACGAAATGCGCAGATCGTCGCCTGCAGTTTCAAAAACGATGCCCAGATCCTGTGTGAAGTGTGCGGTCAGCGTATTGCCGTCCCAATCGTACGGCGTGCGGTTCCACAGGAGGAACGCCTCGGCAAATATGCGATGATCGACCTCGTACTGCTCGAGGCACTGCGTCAGAAGAGAGACGAAACGCGGAAAATCGACGGGCGCAAAGACCTCCTCCGGCACGCCGCCGACCGCGACAAAAATCGCACCTCCCTCGTGCGGACAGCGGTAGTAGGCAAAATGATCCGCAATCCCGCAGGCTGCAATAGAGAGGTTGTGCCCATTGAATGTATCGTTCAGATCGAACTCTGCTGCTGTCAGAGCCTCCAGATGCCATTCCTCGCCGCATGCCTTTGTCTCATTGGCAAGACGGATGATCTCGTCGGGGAAGTGATTGATGTTTTCCCATCCCCAGAGCCATGTGCCGCTTGACTTGGACTCACTTCCAATGAACTGAATCGGATACTCCCGCATGCCGAAGAATATAACGCCGCGCCCAAGGTCAATGTTCCAATTCTCATTCTGCACCACAAGCTCGCCGCAGGCATTCTGAACGCACATCATCTTGCCGAGGCACGCAGAAAAAACATCACACCAGTCGCTCCGATCCACCGAGAGCCGATCAAAAAATTCCTTCATACTCGTTTCCTCCGTCCCCTGATCCTTGACGATGCGGCGCATACATGATAAAATAGAAACATAAAAAGGGCACTGTCTAGCGGTCGCCCCCATTACAAGCGAGATTTCCCCGCCAGGGTTTGGTAGACGCAAGGCGGGGTTTTCTCTTTTATCGTTTAACGGATGTAATCAGCACGGTAAACACTACAAGGAACATTAAGAACTCGCAGGTTTCCATACCAATCTTCCCCTTCCCGGGGGCAAGATTCGACCGCCCTTTCGACAGTGCTTGAAAATAGTATAGCATAAGAACATACGTAGTACAAGTAAACAAATCCCCTTGACGCAGGAGCGTCAAGGGGATTCTTCTATATCCTATACAAACAAAATCAGATATCCAGATTGCGCACGAGACGTGCATTCTCCTCGATGAACTGGCGGCGCGGCTCGACCTTGTCGCCCATGAGGATGGTGAAGAGCTCGTCTGCGGCCTCCGCATCCTCCGCTCCGACCTGCAGCATGGTGCGCCCCTCGGGGTTCATGGTGGTCTCCCAGAGCTGCT
>CAUQVG010000058.1:0-3452 GCA_963521685.1 uncultured Selenomonas sp. | reverse complement strand
TCGGAATCAGATACTTGAACTTTTGAAAGATACTGCTCACGCCTTCACCCCTCCACTATATTGCCTCTTATGAAAAAGACTTATACACATGATATAATTTTACGATAAGCTGCATCCGATGCATGTGAGCAAGATCACAGGAGGTCAATTTTTTATAACTGAAAATTATTCTTTTGATCGCTTTTCTCTATAAATTGATTTAGACGGATTGCCGCATGGCACTTCATTTCTTATTTCATCGGAACAGCAGTCTATGTTATAATGAAAAAAATTGTGAGCAGATGAAGAAAGGCAGCGCGGTCCCGCATGGAATCAAATCCGATCAAAGGCGTCTCGGAAGACAGCAACAAGGCGCTCAATCACAAGATGAAGATCCTGCTCGACATCGGGCAGACGCTGATGGAGAACGGTGCAGACTGCGCACGCATCGTCCGTGATATGCGCCGCGCCGCCGTCCAGCTGCGCATCCCCGCTGAGCAGATCCAGTCGCACGTCACATATACCACCCTCATGCTCTGCGTCAGTGACGGAGAACGTTCCTTCACACAGTTCCGCAAATGCCCGAAGCACGTGGTCAACCTCGCAGTCCTCTCCGCGGTCAACAAGCTTACGTGGCGCATCCTGCGCGGCAACACGCCGATCAATCCGATCGAGCGTGCAATCACGCGCATCCGGGAGCGTCAGCTCTGCTATCCGAACTGGGTCGTTGCGCTCGGCGCAGCGGTCGGTTCCGGCGGCTCCTGCAAATTGTTCGGCGGGAGCTGGCTGGAGGCACTTATCGCTACAATCGCTGCACTCATCGGATTCGTTGCTCACCGTCTCAGTACGAAAAATGAATTCAACCCATACGCCTGCGCCATGATCACCGGCTTTACCGCAACGATCTGCGCATGGGCAATTCCGGCTGCACTCGGCCTTGACACCATGTGGTACGCACTCGTCGCCTGTACGATCTTTCTGATGCCGGGCTTTCCGTCCATCAATGCGGCAAGCGATATGCTGAACCGCTTTACAACATCCGGCATGACGCGCGCTATGGACACGATGCTCATCATCGGCGGCATGACCTTCGGCATTGCCTTTGCCATCCTCGTCGCGGGCGTGCACAACATTTCGGACGTCCACATCCAGCCGACGGACACCTACCTGAACCAGGCACTTGCTGCCATCCTGGCGGCAGGCGGATTCTCCATCATGTTCAATACGCCGAAGAAACTCCTTGCCATCATTGCTGTCGAGGGCATCATCACCATGCTCATCCGCAATGTCATCATGCTCGAGTTTGGTCTGCCGCAGGCAATCGGCTCCTTTGCCGCCGCGGCCGTTGTTGGCATTGCGGCACTGAAGATCATCCGCATCGTTCACACACCGAACACCCTGCTCATCATCCCGCCGGTCATTCCGCTCGTCCCCTGTGTCCTGCTCTACCGCCTTCTCTTCGCCGTACTCCACATTCAGACCATCTCCGTTGAGGAACTCCTCGAAGCTCTGCGATTCGGCGTTGACGGCATAACCATCATCCTCGCCATCGTTGTCGGCGTATCCATACCGAACATCTTCATCCAGCGCCGCATGGAAGCCCAACAGCAAAGTGAGATCAACACCATCATCGCCCAGCGAAAAATGGAGTCCTGAACAATTCAAAACACCAATCAAACACATGCCCATGTCGGAGCAAGCCGATATGGGATTTTTTTCACATAATTTTTGGGCCTATGTATACAAAGAGCCGATAAAAAAAGAGGGATTTCAAGCTTGACAAAACTATCTGAATTATATTAAAATACCAGATGTGGCGTACTTTTTAGAAGGTTGTACGGCATACATAAGTCTTCCATAGTTTTTCTATATGTAGTAGGAGGCAAAAATATGATTGTTGGCGTTGCAAAGGAAATCAAAAACAATGAGTTCCGCGTCGGTATGACGCCCGCTGGCGTTGAGGCCATGCGCCGCGCAGGCCACACTGTGCTGATCGAAGAAAGCGCCGGTGTCGGCAGCGGCTTTACGGACGCCGATTATAAGGCGGTCGGTGCTGAGATTGTCTCGGATAAGAAGGCGCTGTTTGACCGTTCCGAAATGATTGTCAAGGTAAAGGAGCCCCTCGAGGCTGAGTACGATCTCTTCCATGAGGGCCAGATTCTCTTCACCTATCTCCATCTTGCTGCTGAGCCGGCCCTTACCGAGGCGCTGCTCAAGAAGAAGGTCGTCGGCATTGCCTATGAAACGGTTCTCGGCAAGAACGGCCGCGGTCTCCCGCTGCTTGCTCCAATGAGCGAAATCGCAGGCCGTATGTCCGTCCAGATCGGCGCGCAGTTCCTTGAGAGCCGTTATGGCGGCAGCGGCGTTCTCCTCGGCGGTATTGCCGGTGTCTCGGCAGGCCAGGTCGTCATCATCGGCGGCGGCAACGTCGGCACGAACGCAGCCAAGATTGCTGTCGGTCTCGGCGCACGCGTTACGGTCATCGACCTCTCGATCGAGCGTCTCCGTGAGCTGGACGATATCTTCGGCGGCCGCATCGTCACCGAGTACTCCTCGAGCTACAACATTGCAAAGTGGGTGCGTGAGGCAGATCTGCTGATCGGCTCCGTTCTCATCCCGGGCGCACGTACGCCGATCCTCGTCACCGAGGAGATGGTCAAGACTATGAAGAAGGGCTCTGTCATCGTCGACGTTGCAATCGACCAGGGCGGCTCCATCGAGACCTGCGATCATGTCACGACGCACGAGAACCCGACGTTCGAGAAGCACGGCGTTGTCCACTACTCCGTTGCAAACATCCCGGGCGCTGTTTCCCGCACCTCCACGCTCGGCATCACGAACGCAACGATCTCCTATGCGGTTGACATCGCAACGAAGGGCTACAAGGCTGCTCTCCAGCAGGTTCCGGGTCTCAAGTACGGTCTCAACACCATCGACGGCCACCTCACCAATGAGGCAGTTGCTAAGGCTCTGAACCTCCCGTTCAAGCCCATCGATGAATTCCTTAAGTAATTCTTTTCTTTGACTGCTGAGGGGCTGTTTCACTCCCATATGCTTCCATATGTGCCGTGGAACAGCCCCTTTTATTAGAAAGAACTGAAAGGATTTGCTTGGAGGTTTTTGTATGTTCTTTAAGAAAAAAACACTGGAGGATTTCAGTGCGCAGCGCGAAGGCAGCGGAATGCTCCGCACGCTGAGCACTCTTGATCTCACCTTCCTCGGCATCGGCGGCATCATCGGCTCTGGCGTGTTCGTTCTGACCGGTATCGGTGCCGCACGCTACGCGGGCCCCGGTATTGTATTATCATTCGTTGCCGCAGGTCTCCTCTGTATGCTCGTGGGACTTGCCTACGCTGAGCTTGCCTCTCTCATCCCCGCTGCGGGCAGTGCCTACGCCTACACATTTGCCTCGCTCGGCGAGGGCATGGCGTTCCTGTGCGGATGGTCGCTGATCATCGGCTACATCGTTACCG
>CAUQVG010000057.1:0-3526 GCA_963521685.1 uncultured Selenomonas sp. | reverse complement strand
GGTATAATGGGAGGAACAGTGTTCCTCTACGCGGCAAGGGAGTGCCCCGGTGTGGAGCCGCTGCGGCTTCGTAGTCATTTTTAGGGAGGGAATTAACTCATGGCGGAGGAAAAGGAAGAACAGGCTGCAGAACAGCCGAAACAGAAATCGCCGATGATCATGATGATTGTTGTTGTCGTGGTGGCGGTTCTCGTTGCGGTGGCAGCGGCCGGCGGCATCTCGTACTATATCTTCTCGCAGGCTGATTCGCCTGCGCATGGAGGCGAGGGCTCCGGGGAAGTACACCGCGATCCGGGCATTTTCTACAAGCTTGGCGATGCGAAGGAAGGAATCCTGGTCAATGTCGGCGGAGGACGTGCAGGAAAGTTCCTCAAGGCAGGCATTGTCTTGGAACTCAATCCCGGAAAATCTGAAAATGTAGTCGACGGGAAGGTCGGCTCGGTCGCGGAGACAAAAATCCTCGACACGACAATGCAGTTCCTGCGCGCTGCTCCTTTGGAGGATTTTGATGCATCCAAGCAGGATGCCCTGAAAAAGCAGCTGAAAGATGCGCTGAATGATCGTCTCGGGCAAGGCTCTGTCTACGATGTTTATATCACGAGCTTCCTGCTGCAGTAAGTTCGATGAAGCGCTGCACAAAGGGAAGGGGGAAGAGTCTTGGCTGAGGACGTACTGTCTCAATCCGAAATAGATAAGCTGCTCTCGGCGCTTTCGGATGGCTCAGTCTCCGCTGAGGAAGTCAAGGCGGAAGAAGAGGAACGCAAGGTCAAGGTCTACGACTTCAAGCGGCCGGATAAATTCTCCAAGGATCAGATTCGAACGCTCTTCATGCTGCATGAAAGCTTTTCGCGTCTTTTGAATACCTATCTGTCGGCAAGCCTTCGTGCGATGATCGAGATTGAGGTTATGTCGGTCGAGCAGATGACCTATCAGGAGTTTGTCCAGTCGATGGGAAATCCGTCCGTGATCGGCATTATCGGATTGCCGCCCCTCAAGGGCAATATCGTCATGGAGATCGGTACGGATTTGGCGTTTGCCTACATCGACCGCGTTTTTGGCGGGGAAGGGAGACCCAGCGTCAAGTCGCGTGCGCTGACGGATATTGAAGCAGCGGTGATGCGCCGCTTCATCGATACGGTCACCAAGTATTTCAAAGAGGCGTGGAGCAACGTGATAGACTTCCGTCCGAACTTTGAGACGATGGAGACCAATCCGCAGTTTGCACAGCTTGTTCCGCCAAGCGACATGGTCGTTCTTGTTACAATTCATATGAAGATCGGCGATGTCGAGGGCATGATGAACATCTGTATCCCATATCTCGTGCTCGAGCCTGTTATGTCGAAGCTCACTACGTCGTTCTGGGTTGCTTCCTCTGCCGATAAGGAGAGTTCGCCCGAGCAGGTAGCGGAGCTCCAGCGCAAGATCGAGCGGACATGGGTGCCGTTCTCGGTGGAACTCGGCACGGTTGATATTACGATCAACGAGTTCCTCACACTCGGTTTTGGGGATGTTCTCCAGCTGGATACGCTGACGCAGAACGAGCTTACCTGCTACGTTGGGACAAACCCAAAGTTCCGTGCACGTCCGGGCACTGCCGGAAAGCGTATGGCTGTACAAATATCGGGCATTATAGAAGGGGATGACAACGCGAATGAGTGATGAAATGATCTCGCAGGAGGAGATCGATGCCCTCCTGAGCGGCGGCGCGGGCGGAGATACGCCTGCAGATGATCCTGCACCCTCTGCCGAATCGCCTTCTGTTGAGGATGCCGGCATTACAGATATGGAGCGCGATGCGCTCGGAGAGATCGGCAATATCTCCATGGGCGGAGCGGCAACTACGCTGTCCGTCCTGCTCGGACGCAAGGTGTCGATTACAACGCCGACGGTGTCCGTGTCCAATCTGCGCACGCTGAAGGAAAAATATCCGCTCCCGTTCCTCGTCGTCGAGGTTGGGTACAGCATCGGGATTGAGGGCAACAACGTCCTCTGCATTCAGGCGCGCGACGCTGCGATCATTGCCGACCTGATGATGGGCAATGACGGCACGAATCCCGAAGAGGAACTCACCGAAATTCATATGAGCGCGGTCAGCGAGTCCATGAACCAGATGATGGGCAGCGTTGCGACCTCGCTCTCCTCGATGTTTAATAAGAAAGTGGACATTACTCCGCCCGTTGTTACCCTCGTGGATTTCGGGACGGAGGAGGTCGTCTCCAAGCTTCTTGATAAGGTAGACCCCATCATTCAGGCATCCTTCCGCATGGAGGTAGATGGTCTCATTGACAGTGAGATCATGCAGCTCCTGCCGCTGGATGTCGCGAAAGATATGGTTAACGCGCTGATGAATCAGCAGGTGGATGTTGACAACGAAGAGGAAGAGATGGCGCTTGCAGCAGCATCGCCTCCGCCGTCCGCCGCACCCGAGCCGCCCGCCGCGGCACCGGCTGCAGCAGCGGCCGCAGCACCTGCAAACTATGGATATGGAGCACCGCCTATGCAGCCACATGTCGCATCGAATGTTCCGGTACAGTCCGCGCAGTTCACGCCGCTCAGTACGGTTCCAGTACAGGTCAATGATGCAAATATCGGACTTATCCTCGATGTGCCGCTACAGGTCAATGTCGAGCTCGGCCGAACGAAGAAGTCGATTAAGGATATTCTCGATCTGACGAAGGGGTCAATCGTGGAATTGGATAAGCTTGCCGGCGAACCTGTCGATATTATGGTCAACGGCAAGTATTTGGCGAAGGGCGAGGTCGTTGTCATTGACGAAAATTTCGGCGTTCGCATTACGGAGATTGTCAGCCCGCTTGAGCGTGCGGCACGTCTCCAGTGACGGAAGAAATGGATCTTTTGGGGGTAATACAGAAAAACCTTGTAACCGAAGGCACTTTTCGTTATAATGAGTAGCGATTTAAAAGCATATGATAAATATGCAGAATTTGTGCCCTTTGGAATATAGGGATGTTCTGTCGAATTAAGGAGAGATGAAAAATGGCAACTCGCGTTCTGATTGTTGACGATGCAGCTTTTATGCGGATGATGGTAAAGGACATCCTCTCGAAGAACGGCTATGAAATTGTCGGCGAAGCTGAGAACGGCATGAAGGCGCTCGAGAAGTATCAGGAGCTCAAGCCGGATCTCGTGACAATGGATATCACGATGCCTGAGATGGACGGCATTACCGCAGTCAAGGAGATCAAGAAGGTCGATCCCGCTGCCAAGGTTGTTATGTGCAGCGCTATGGGCCAGCAGGCGATGGTTATTGAGGCAATTCAGGCGGGAGCGCGCGACTTCATTGTGAAGCCGTTCCAGGCGGATCGTGTTCTGGAGGCCATTCGTAAAGCTGTCGGCTGATGAATGTACGGATATTTTCTCTGTCCCTGCTGCTCGGATACGTCCTCCTTGCTCTGTGCATGGGGGAGGTGTCTGCTGCAGGTGAGACGGGCGGCGGATACCTAGCTGGATATGAAGAGGCTGACCCGCGCCCGTCGGCCGTGTCATGGTGGTCGACGGTCGCCTA
>CAUQVG010000056.1:0-3556 GCA_963521685.1 uncultured Selenomonas sp. | reverse complement strand
CGATCAACATCGTCATGCCGTTCATCCCGCTCACGATCATGCTCGCGACCATGCTCGGCACGGGCGGCAGCGCCCTCGTCGCGGCACAGCTCGGTGCGGGGAAACGCCGTCATGCGCAGGAAAATTTCTCCCTGCTCGTCCTCACCTGCGTCATTCTCAGCACGATGATTGCCGTACTCGGACTGATCTTCCTGCGCCCCATCCTCTATTTCTTCGGCGCGGACGATGCCCTCTATCCGCTCTGCGAAGTGTACGCCGTGCCTCTCTTCGTCTCGACACCGCTCACGATGGCAGGGCTGATTCTCGACATCTTCCTCGTTGCGGCGGGGCAGCCGCGCCTCGCGATGCTCTCCTCCTTCGTCGGCGGCATCGTCAATATGGCACTCGACTACCTCCTGCTTTTCGTATGCGGCTGGGGACTGGAGGGTGCAGCCGCTGCAACGGCAACGGGCTTCTCCATCTCCGCATTCGTAGGCCTATGGTACTTTGCCATACACCGGCGGGGAACGCTCCGCCTCGTGCGCCCCGTCTGGCGGCTGCGCGCCGTGCTGCATGCGATGGGCAACGGCTCGAGCGAGATGGTGATGCAGCTCTCCATGAGCCTCATCATGATCGTCATGAACAACACGATGATGCATCTGGCGGGCGCGGACGGCGTTGCGGCCATCGCCATCTCAGAGTACATCTCTGGGCTGCTCACCGCCGTCTACATGGGCTACGCCGAGGGGGTCGCCCCTCTGGCGAGCTTCAACTACGGCAAACGCGACACACATGCCCTGCGCGGGATTCTGCGGCGCAGTCTCACGCTCATCGCCGCATTCTCTCTCTTTACCACCGCGGTCAGCCTCCTCATCGCCGCGCCGATCACAGGCATCTTCGCCGCCGCAGGCACGCACGTCTACGAACTCGCCGTGCACGGCTTCCGCATCCACGCAATTGCCTTCCTCTTCCTCGGATTCAGCATGTACGGTGCATCGTTCTTCACCGCGCTCGGTGACGGACGCACCTCTGCCCTGCTCTCGGTCTGGGATACGCTCATCTGCCTGCTCGGTTTCCTGCTCCTTCTGCCCCGCATCTTCGGCGTTGACGGCGTCTTTATGGCAACACCTGCCGCGGACTTCCTCGGCGCATCGCTCACCTTCCTCCTGCTCTGGCGGAAGCGAAAAAAATACGATTATCTGTAGAGAGAGACGGGGCCGTTGCACGAAGCTAAAAACTTCGTGCAACGCCCCTTCTTTGTACCCCTTCCACCGCTGGCGCGGTCCCCCTTCCCCGTCAAACAGGGAAGGCTTAGGATAACGGTATATCAGCTTCCCCCGTAAACGAGGGGGGAAGTGGCGAACGCAGCGAGCCGATAGGGGGCATGCAACCGTCCATTTTTGTTTCCCAAACTTTACCCGAAAGACCTATTGAAGCCGCCTTTTATCCATACTATCATAAAGTAGATAAATCGTCCCATAACATGGTGCACAGAAAGGAACCGGTCATGACGCTTCCCCACCAATGCCCCGACTGCCGCATCGTCTCCATGCAGCATCAACAAACATAAGGAATTCCACGATGAAAAAAATTGGCAGAAATGACTCTGCATATAAAAAGAAAGCCCCGATGCCCACGGAACTCTACACCGAAGAAGAGATGGACGCCGTCGAGAATTACATCGAAGCAAACCTGCATCGTTGAGCCGACCGAGGAACGCAGCTACTATATGCTCGTCACCCTCGGGATGGGCGCGCACCGCATGAATGTGCCCGCGGAGCTCGCCGCACATAAACTCGAACGCGCCGAGCTTGCGATTGCCCTGCCGCGCGACTGGAACATCCGCGAGAATGCTGAGGAGCATTACTGGCCGATTCACCTGCTGAAGAATCTCGCACGCCTGCCGATCGAGATGAATACGTGGCTCGGCTGGGGGCACACGATCGACGGCAGAGGCCCCTATGCCGACAGCACTGATCTCTCCGCTGCTCTGCTCGTCAGCGGTCAGGTCAAAAAGGGCGGCGGCAGCGTCTGCGTTCTCCCCGACGGGGATGAGGTCAACTTCTATCAGATCATCCCGCTCCACCGGAACGAACTGGAGTACAAGCTTGCGCACGATGCGGAGGCTCTGCTTGACCGCCTTTCCGAGCGTCATGTGAGCTTCGTCATCGATCCGAAGAGGCGCAGCGCACTCGCGCCCGAGGATTTCACCGATCTTGTGATGGACGATGCAGAGTGGCATCTTGATACACTGCGGGAAAAGGAACTGCCCGTGGACGAGATCACGGCGTACAACCACCTCGCGATCTATCTGCGCTGGTGCATCGAGCACGAACTGATGGCGGATTGGTTTGTCCGCCAGTACGCGGCAACCATCCGCGCCGTGCGGGAGCATCCGACAGAGACGGATCTGCGCACCTTTCTCCGGGACGAGCTGCACGGGATTCTGATGCGCGGCTTCTTTGGCGGGGAGGGCGAGGATTTCGCGCGCTATTACTACGGCGACGGCGACGCGCCCTACTTCCCGTCGGACATCGATAATTATGCCCTGCGCTGCTTCGGTGCGGCGCGCTATCACTCAAACGAGTTCAAACAGGAGGCGTATCTCTTCATCCCGTTCGATGAGGACTACTATGCGGCAATGGCGGCGACCATCGCACAGCGATGGGACGCTTGGAAAAGAAATTCTTCTAAAATGGAAGGAGAGGCAAAAATGAGTAAAAATGCAAAACCGGACATGCGTGCAGCGGCACTTATGAGCTATCTCGGCTGTGACTGCGCGTATTTCCCTCCGATGGAGGACGATGATCCGATCGTGGCGGCGTACAGCTATGCCGCCCGGTGCGGCGTGCGCGACGGCTATGTCCCCGTGCTCATTGTGCCGAGCGATACGCTGTGGGAGATTCTGACGATGAACGCAGAGGCAGAAAAGGGCGCGTTCGAGGACTACGACTTCGATGCCGAAGCTGTGGCACAGTACCGCGAAAAAGTGCTTGCACAGCCTCTGCCGGACGGCAAGACGATACTGACGGAGCGGCTTCCTATGAGCTTTGAAGGAAGCCGTGCGGAAGAGCCGGACGATGTAGATGCGGAGGAGTTCCGTGAGACTGACCACTTTATCAGCTATTGGGACTACGAGACGCAGGAAACCCAGCCGATGATTCTCGCCAAAATTCCCGTAAAGAATCCGTGGGAGGTGTTCGCCTATCTGCCGTTCGGCGGGTGGAACGACTGCCCCGATACGACGGCACTCATGGCGGTATCGAAGTACTGGCACGAGCAGCACGGCGCCGTCCCCGCCGTCCTCACTTACGATACGCTCGAGTACAGCGTGCCCGCGCCTATCGCAGAGGAAAGTGCCCGTGAGCTCGCGGCAGAACAGTACGCGTTCTGCGCTGACATCATCGAGCAGGGCGCCCCCAGTATGACCGTCGGCAAGCTCGCTGCCGACCTTAAGAACTCAAACATCTGGTATTTCTGGTGGGACTGAGCAACAGGAGCAAACGAATGACGCTACTCGAACAGTGCCAACGCTGGCACGAAAACGAAGAGTATCAGAAAATCATCACAGAGATCG
>CAUQVG010000055.1:0-4492 GCA_963521685.1 uncultured Selenomonas sp. | reverse complement strand
CGAGCAAGGTTGATATCTACGAAATGAAGAAGGGCTACGACGTGTTCCTGCGGAACGCATAAGTAACCACATCGCCGCTTCCGCGGTATCCCTCCCCCGCAGCAACGGGGGAGGCTTTATTTGGAAAGGAGCATTCTATGGTCTCAGAGCAGATGTACGAACTCGGTACAAAGAAATCCACGATCCGTACGATCTTTGAGTACGGGCAGAAGCGTGCGGCAGAGATCGGCGCAGAGAACGTCTTTGACTTCAGCCTCGGGAATCCGAACGTGCCTGCGCCGACATTCATTCAGGAAGCGGCAGTGGACATCCTGACGCACAGTGACCCGACGGAGGTGCACGGTTACACGATTGCGCCCGGAAAACCGCAGGTCCGCGAGATCCTTGCCGCCGACCTAAAAAAGCGATTCGGCATGGAACTCTCGGGAAAAAATCTTTTTCTTACGGCGGGCGCGGCGGCATCTGTGACCATTGCGTTCAAGGCTCTTGCCGAGCCGGGAGATGAGTTCGTCACGATTGCCCCATTTTTTCCGGAGTACCGTGTCTTTGTCGAGGCGTGCGGGGGGAAACTTGTCGTTGTGCCTGCAAAGACAGACGATTTTCAGATTGACTTTGCCGCACTTGAGACGGCAATCACGTTGCACACGAAAGCCGTTATCATAAACTCGCCGAACAATCCGAGCGGTGCAGTCTACAGCGAGGAGACCATTCGGCGGCTTGCGGAACTCCTGCGTGCAAAGGAGCAGACGTATGGACACCCGATTTTTATCATTGCGGACGAGCCCTATCGTGAGATTGTCTACGATGGTCTGACCGTTCCGTGCATTCCTCTCTACTATGACAACACGATTGTCTGCTACTCCTACAGCAAGTCCTTTTCTCTGCCGGGCGAGCGCATCGGCTATATCGTCGTCCCGGATACCGCTGCGGATTTTTCACGCGTCTACGGTGCAATGGCAGGTGCAGCGCGTGTCCTTACACATGTCAACGCGCCCTCACTCTGGCAGCTTGTCATTGCACGCTGTGCGGGAAAGGCTGCTGATCTGAGTACATACGCACATAATGCAAAGCTGCTCTACGAAGGGCTGACGGCAGCTGGGTTTGAATGTATGTGTCCGCAGGGGGCGTTCTATCTCTTTCCAAAGGCACTCGAAGAGGACGATGCGGCGTTCTGTGCACGCGCACGTGAGTTCGATCTGCTGCTTGTGCCGGGCGCGGACTTCGGCTGTCCAGGGTATTTCCGTGCGGCGTACTGCGTGCGTACGGAAATGATCGAGCGTGCACTGCCACACTTTCAAGAGTTGAGAAAAACCTACAAAGAAATACATGGATGAAGTTCGTTAATGATAGCTTCATTAAAATATATATTGACAATCACTCTCCTCAGAGCTATACTTAATATCGATTTACACTTCGCAAGGGTTATCATTATCGAATGATATGCCACGAGTCTATCGGGAATTACGCGCGTTTTCATACGTTTGACAAGGAAGGTGTTCTTTTTGACCAGTGCTGAACTCTTTGAAAAAGGCGGACCGGTAATGTACCTGCTGCTCCTGTGCTCGCTCACGGTGGCAGCGATTGCTATCGACCGTTTTTTGCTCTATCGTCGTGCATCGCAGGGGGCACGTGCGCTTGAAGCGGATGTTGCCGCCGCGCTTCGCAAGAAGAAGCTGGATGAGGTTGCACCTGCTGTGAAGGGCAAGGACAACATGGTTGCCCATCTCATACAGAGTGCGGTTGATGCGCGTGCGGCAGGGGAGGATGTTCCCATGACGCTTGAGGCGGTCTACGGTGAGGCGGCAATGCTTCTGCGTGCACGTCTCAACTATCTTTCAACGATTGTCACGCTTGCACCGCTGCTCGGTCTTTTGGGTACAATCTCGGGTATGATCCAGTCCTTCAGCGTGTTCAACCTGCAGGCAGGGCAGCCGATGGCGATTACGGGCGGCATCGGAGAGGCACTGATTGCAACGGCGACGGGACTTCTTGTCGCGATCTTTGCACTTGTTGTGCACACCTACTTCGCACAGCGCATGGACATGATGCTGACACTGCTCGAAAAGACGATGAATACCCTGCTCGCGGGGTTCGCCGCGAATGATGGAGGGCATTCTCATGCGTCGTAATTTTCATGATGTGCGTGAGCCGCTCGTCATGATTATCCCGATGATCGACATTATGCTCTTTCTGCTTGTTTTCTTCATGCTCAGTACGATGTATATGGTGAATGCGAGCACAGTGCAGGTCAGTCTCCCTCAAGCGGCGAGTGCACAGCAGGACACGCGCCCGCACATCGTATCCATTACGGTGACGGAGGACGGCAAGGTTCTCTTTGACCGCGATGAGGAGCCGACGCGGGAACTTACGGCGCGGGTCAAGACGCAGCTCGAAGATGATCCCGATACGGTCTTTGTCGTACGCGGCGACCGCAAGGCGGACTACCAGTTCGTCGTCACCGTCTTTGATGCGCTCAAGGAAGCGGGGACACGCCATGTGTCCATCGCGACGGAGACGGGAGGGGTCTGAGTGCAGTATCAGACACATTGGCGCCTCGCCTTTGTCCTCGCGTTCTTCTTTCACATCATCGCGTGGCTCTTTCTGACGATTCTTATTCCGCACGTCTTCAAAGCACTTGAAGCACCTCCGCAGGAGGAGCCGATGGAGTGGGTCGAACTCGCGGATGATCCAGGGCCTCCCGAGGAGGAGCAGGCGGAGGAGCCTCCTCCGCCCCCTCCGCCCCCGCCTGAACCCGAGCAGGTCGAAGAAGAACCGGCCGTGGTCGAGGCGGAGGTTCCGGAGGAAGCCATCACCGAGATTATGAAGGAAGTCGAGGAAACGCCGGAAAAGGAGGAGCCTAAGGTTCTTCGATCCGGCGAGGGGAAGCAGATCGGTCAGCCCGGCAAGATTCTGCATGCGGAGCAGCCGCCCTATGGTGCCATTCAGTTCAAAGGACGCATTGCCGTCTCGGCACGCATCGGTACGGACGGCAAGGTCATCAGCACCCGCATCCAGGTCTCCTCCGGAAATGCTCTCTATGATCGGATGGCACGGCGCATCGTCGAGAAGCAGTGGAAATTCGAGCCTGCGAAGGATATGAACGGGCAGCCGATGGAATCCGACATGCAGTGTCCTGTTTATTTCAACATGAAGCCTGCACGCAATATTAAATAATGTGCATGTGCCGGAAGAAGGAGGGGAAATAAGTAATCCCATGAGAAAACTTATTGTATTCATTATGGCGCTCTTTCTGCTCCTGCCTGCAGCATCCACAAATGCTGCGCAGACGTGGCAGCAGATCCACGACCACATTGCCGCTGAGATGAATAATGTCTATACGATCTATCAATCAGGCAATGCGGAGGGGGCAAAGGATGCCGTCAATGATATCTACTATGGCATCTATGAAAAGGATGGTCTGGAGAGTGCCGTACGCAGCGGGATCTCCTCCAAGAGTGCGAATCTCACGGAGTACCAGTTCTACACGCTGAAAAAGGCGATCCGCTCGGGTGCACCGCAGTCTGAGGTAGAAGCCGAGGGGAAAAAACTTCTCGACATGGTTCAGGCAGAAGTGACAACCCTCGAGACAGCGGGCGTGCAGTCGGGCGGCTGGGGCATGTTCCTGCAGGCGTTCCTGATCCTTCTGCGTGAAGGTGTTGAGGCGATCCTCGTGCTCGTCGGCATCATCGCCTACCTTGGGCGTGCCGGACACGAGAAGGAACTCTCCACGGTCTATAACTGGGCGATTGTAGGCGTTATTGCAAGCTTTATCTCGGCGTATCTCTTCGTTGAAGTTCTTGATAATACAACGACGACGGGCTCCGGACGTGAGATCATCGAGGGCTGTACAGCACTCTTCGCTGTGCTTGTTCTCCTCGGCACATCCGCATGGATGGGCGGCAAGTCCAATGCGAAGGCGTGGAAATCCTACATTGACAAGCAGGTGAAGCTGACGCTCTCGACGGGGAAATCGCGCGCGCTCGGTTTCGCCGTATTCCTCGCCGTCTATCGCGAGGGTGCAGAGGTTATCCTCTTCTATCAGGCACTCTTCAACAATGCCATCGGCGATGTCGATATGATCTGGGGCGGCTTTGTCGCTGCTTGTGCGGCACTCGCCCTGCTCTTCTTCCTCATGCAGCGCGGTGCGCTGCGCATCCCGATCGGTCCGTTCTTCAAGGTGACGAGCGCGTTCATGTTCATTCTCGCCGTTACGTTCCTTGGCGGCGGACTCAAGGAACTGCAGGAGGCTGATGTGATCTCTACCTCGGTCATCGAGAGTATCCCCGTGCCGAGCATTGACTTGCTCGGGCTTTATCCCACCTATGAAACCATTGTGCCGCAGATTCTGCTGGTTGCAGCGGCGGTCGCGATGGTATCATATAGAAAGCGCTCTGCTGCGGCAGAGGCGTAAGTTTTCCCCGCAAGAGGGAGCAGTGTTTCATCTTTGTAAGGAGGATTATCCCATGAAGAAATCCGGTCTCAGCATGCTCAA
>CAUQVG010000054.1:0-4667 GCA_963521685.1 uncultured Selenomonas sp. | reverse complement strand
ATTGCAAACTGCCATCGTGACAGCAGCACTTCTTCCATTTCCAAACCCCTCCTAAAAATTAATGACCCATGATAATATCAGATCCGGCTTTTGCCCGCCAGGCGCAAGAAAAGCCGTTGATTTGCTGAATTATATCATAGGTCAAAATGAAATTCAAGTTAGATCAATAGATTCAACTGTTTAGGAATAAATATTACTTATCCTCATTCTCGAAGGGTATTCACAATCAGAAAGACAAGCAGAACAACGAGTGCTGTCCCGACAAAATAATAGGGGAGAATTGTTCCTCCGGTGAGGGGGAGTATCCCTGCGGCTGCCGGAGTAAAGAGCAGGAGGAAGAGAATGCTGAGCCAGTAGTTCTGCTTTGCGCGTGCACGCACGGCGCTGCTCGTATCCCATAGGGCGACGAGACTGGGGAGACCGGCCTCATCCAGGGTGATATCCGGTGTGAAATCAGCGGATCGTCCATGATTGCGCAGTGTTTGCGATTCGAAGTAGGCGGCATCCTCCGGCGGCAGCAGAGGCTCGATTTCTGCCGCAGGTCCATCTGCATTCGGGCCGCGGAGGAGTTCCGCGCGCAGCGGGTCGACGGGCGCATCTTCTTCGGCCGGGGATGCAGGCTTGTTGAGGGACGAGGGGCAGCCGATGCTGATGTCGGCCGCACGGAGGGCTGCCTGATCTGCGATCGGGTCGCCGACCATCGCGACAATGGCTCCGCGCGACTGGAGCAGACGGATTTCACGCGCCTTGTCGGCTCCCGTGAGATCTGCGCGCACCTCGCTGATGCGGAGCTCCTTGCCCGTTGCATTCGCGAGACGCTTTGTCTCGCCCGTGAGGAGGATGAGCGAGAGCCCCCGTTCACGCAGCTGCTGCAGTGCGCGCCGCACTTCTGCACGGACATCGTCGCGTACGGCAATGATGCCGCGCGCATATTTGCTCGAACTGACGAAGAGCGGCGACTGTCCGCTCGTGGCGAGCTGGTCGGCCCGCGTGAGGAGCGCTGCGCTGATTTCGATATTCTCTTCCTGCAGCCATTCCTTCTTGCCGACGCGGACGGGCGTGCGTGCAATGAGCGCCTCTACGCCAAGGCCTTCTGTCTCGTGTGCAGCCGAGTGCCGCTGGAGATGCAGGCCGCGCTGGACAGCAGTGTCATAAAGCGCATGCGCATAGGGGTGCGCCGCCTCTCGCTCTGCGCTCGCGGCGAGTGCGAGCAGGGAACCCTGCGTCATGCCTTCGGGAACGAGGGCGGAGATGAATACATTGCCCTCCGTGAGTGTGCCGTTGCGGTTGAATGCGATCGTATCGATATGCAGGAGCTCGGTCAGCGCATTCATCCTGCTGCATACGACAGAGCCGCCCCGCAGACGCCGCTTGATGCGCAGGGCAATCAGCCAGCGTGACACGATGAAGGGGAGGGGAGATGCCGCAAGGAATACACCGAGGAAGATTTCCGATGCCGTTTCGATCGAGATGCCCTCTGCAGCATACCAATAGCCTGCAGCAGCTGCGGCAAAGACCACGCTCGCAATAAAGTGAAAAAAGGTTGAGGCAAATTTTTTCAAGGATGCTCAGCTCCTAGCATACGACTTTGTTACAGGGGCATTATAGCATAGGAGATGGAAAGAGACAAACTCCTGAGCTGTGCTTGTCATTTTTGCGGATGAGATGATAATATGGAAGAAAAAATCTGCGTTGGGAGGAAATATGATGAAAGCGGTTGTTGTATATAAACCCGGCGGACCGGAACAGCTCGTTTATACAGATGTCCCGCGTCCTGCGCTTAAGGCCGGCTGGTCGCTTGTGCGCGTGCGCGCCTTTGGCGTGAACCATTCGGAGATTTTCACGCGCCAGGGGCTGTCTCCGTCCGTTTCCTTTCCGCGCATCCTCGGCATCGAATGCGTCGGGACGGTAGAGGAGACGACGGACGCAGTACGCCTTCCCGCGGGGCAGCGCGTTGCCTCACTGATGGGGGAGATGGGGCGCGCCTTTGACGGCGGCTATGCGGAGTATGTACTGCTGCCGAATGAGCAGATTTATCCTGTGCAGAGTGAATTGCCGTGGGAGATTTTAGCGGCGATTCCGGAGACGTATTACACGGCGTTCGGTTCGCTCAAGAACCTGCGCATCGAGGGCGGATATACGGTCCTCGTACGCGGCGGGGCAAGCGGTGTCGGCATCGCATTCCTGCGCCTTATGCGTGCACAGTTTCCGCATATGTACATTGTTGGGAGCACCCGGCGCGCGGAGCAGCGCACACGGATGCTTGCCGCGGGCTACAGCGATGTTGTGATTGAAGAGGACGGCATTCTGCGTACGGATGAACGGTATGACCGCATTCTCGAGCTGGTCGGCCCTGCTGTCATGAAGGACAGTATGAAACATCTTGCGCGCGGCGGTATTCTGTGCAATACGGGACTGCTCGGCGGGAAATGGGATCTGGAGGGATTTGAACCGATCGGAGATCTTGCGGAGGATGCCTATCTCACCTCCTTTTACTCGGGTAATGTGCACGAGGAGCATCTGAGTGAATTGTTTGCATACATCAGACAATATAAAGTTCCCGTCCGGCCGGAGCGTGTATTCACCCTCTCAGATACTGCGGAGGCGCACCGCTGGCTTGAGGGGCGTGATGGCTTCGGCAAAGCGGTTGTGCTCGTATAGAACCCGGACCCCTCTCCTGTATGGGGAGGGGCTTCTTGTATTATATTGATTTCTGTGATATAATAAAATTATTGTGATGTTATAGATTACATTTGAAAAGGAGGAACGGTATGGAACTCTTGCAGACAGTTTTTTTCATCTTTGCGGAGCGCAGTGCATTCTTCCTCCAGCTCATGATCGAGCATCTGTGGATTTCAGGTGCGGCGATCGGCATTGCTATCGTTCTCGGCGGTGCTGCGGGCATTCTGATTCATCGGTACGAGCGGGCTGCTGCGCCAACACTCGGGATGGTGAATTTTCTCTATACGATCCCGTCGATCTCCATGCTCGGCTTCCTCATTCCCTTCTTCGGTATCGGCAATCGCTCAGCGATCATTGCACTGACCGTCTATGCGCTCCTGCCGATGGTGCGTGCAACGCACACCGGGCTCGCACAGGTCCGGCCGTCTCTCCGCGAGGCTGCCGCCAGCCTGGGCGGCTCGACCCTGCATGTGCTGACGCGCGTTCAGATTCCCGTCGCCATGCCCATCATCATGTCCGGCATTCGGAATATGGTGATAATGACAATCGCACTTGCGGGCATTGCCTCCTTCATCGGTGCAGGCGGTCTTGGTGTGGCGATCTATCGCGGCATTACGACGAACAATCCTGCGCTTACCATTGCGGGCAGTCTCCTCATTGCGATTCTTGCTCTTGCAGCAGACGGTATTTTGGGTTGGGCAGAGCGGCGTATGGCTGAGCCCTCACAGGAGCGTGAAATCAGTCGTACGCCATACGCCGCTGCGGCAGCTGCTCTGCTTATCGCCGTGAGCGGTGTGACCTATGGGTTCTTTGGCAAAGCGGATGTCATTCACATTGCAACGAAGCCGATGACAGAGCAGCTCATCATGGGCGAGATGCTGAAGCTTGTGATTGAGCAGCATACGGGCCTTGAAGCGCGCATCACCGCAGGCGTTGGCGGAGGCACGTCCAATATCCATCCGGGGATGGAGAGCGGTGCATTCGATATCTATCCCGAGTACACAGGCACGGGCTGGAACATGGTCCTCAAGGAGGAGTCAAAGTACAGCGAGGATCTCTTTCCGCAGCTGACGGCAGAATATGAGAGGCGCTTCCATATGCGCTGGCTCGGGATGTATGGGTTCAACGATACGTTCGGCATTGCCGTTCGACGGGAAGTCGCGGAGAAATACGATCTGCACAGCTACTCCGATCTGCGGCGCGCTGCGCCCGATCTGACCTTTGGCGCAGAGTATGATTTTTTTGAGCGTGCAGACGGCTACCCGGCACTCTGCAAGGCGTACGACCTCCATTTCGGGCGTACGGTTGATCTCGACATCGGGCTGAAATATCAGGCGCTCGCAAACAATCAGATCGATGTGATGATCGTATTCACAACGGATGGGCAGCTTGCTGCAGCAGATGCCGTCGTGCTGACCGACGATCGGAACTTCTTCCCGTCCTACCGCTGCGGCAATGTTGTGCGGGCAGAGGTCTTGGAACGGCATCCGGGGCTTGCCGATCTGCTCGAAAAGCTGACGGGAATCATCAGCGATGAAGAGATGGCGGCGATGAACTACGCCGTTGAGACGGAGGGCAGAGAGCCTCGTGCGGCTGCCGAGGAATTTCTGCGCGCAAAAGGCATCTTGAATTGAAATAAATATGGTTCGATGTTAGAATACAGAAGAGTAGAAATATTTCGCAGGAGGAAGCGATATGACGATACCGATGACATCGGAGCAGGATAAGGTGCTCCGTCTGATGGCGGAGAAATACCCGACGAAGGAAATTGTGTACGAGAAGATTGTCTACCTGCAGTCGCAGCTGATGCTGCCAAAGGGAACGGAACATTTCATGAGCGATCTTCACGGTGCATACGATTCGTTCTTCCACATCCTGAACAACTGCTCAGGCGTTATCAAGGAGAAGGTGGACTACTGCTTCGGCGAGCGCATGACGGAGGAGGAGAAGGCGGAGTTCTGCACGCTGATCTACTATCCGCGCGA
>CAUQVG010000053.1:0-4697 GCA_963521685.1 uncultured Selenomonas sp. | reverse complement strand
TTTATCAAAAGCATTGGCAAAATATAGTGATGATGAATTAACCATTCTTCACAGTAAAACAGAGTTGGAAGAGAGAGATCACCTCTTTTATGAACGAATCTTAGCATATCCCGGAACGTTGAACATGGTTTCTTATCCTCTGCCTTTAAAAAGAGAAGGTACGATTGACTATCGAAAACTGTTGCTATACTATTTCGGCTAAACCCCAGAAGACCAAATAAAAGTGTTCAGAAACACTTATACTGAATGAACGCGGCAGAATCTTTGACAAAAATAAGATCGAAGAACAGCAGGAACTTGCCGCAGTCTTCGGTGAGGAGACATTCCGTCTCGTGCATAACCTCCCCGACAATGGCAGTGGATGAATCTGATTCACGCCATCATCAGATAACGGATCTGGTTCATGAATAAGAGGAGCTGAGCCAAATGAAATCCTACTTCGTCATAAAGGTGCTCGCTGTCATCATGGGGATCGGTCTTACCCTTTATGCATGGCTTCTTGCATACTCCTATTATACGCCCGTCTGCTTGCCGGAGACCACAAATATAGCTGGGTTTCGCTACCGAATGTATTTTGATGATCAAGTTTTAGGTGACGCTTATGAAAATGTTGCATTAGAGATGAATTGCTACGCCCATGAATATAAATTTCCATATCTGTATGCTTACGGAGAGTCGGGATATACGAAAATATGCGTGATCCCGCTCTTTACAAAGATCATCAAAATCGAAAACTATGCGAGCGATGCTTTAGTATCACCAGATATAGCAACCAAGTTAGTAAGTAATTTAAGACATTTACAGAGGGCGTATGGGACAAGTTTGATCTTAATAGAAAATATGGATGATATCTCCATAGAAGATAAAAGGATCTTTTTAGAGCTGAGGAGACAAGGAGAAGCTAGAAAACAACGAAGTCTCAAAAGAGCAAAAACCAGCCAAGAAAAGGATGCCATCAAAGCTCTGGATGAAATATCGGAGACGTTGGAAGAAAGCCTCCGAAAGCAAGAACTAGAGCAGGAGCGAGAATAAAATGCGGAGCCCGAGGCAAGGAATATGCAAAATTTATGGAGAGTACAATATGGAAAGGGAAGGAATGGCGAGTGATGAAAAGAAAACGAATCCTTGCATATTTTCGCGGCGGTCAAGAATGATGTGAACACGTAAAATCTGCCGCTGTGCCGCTTTCTTTTTTTTCTTGACAAGATTCTTTAAAACGTGCTAGACTAGCAAGCGTTGCAGAAGTGAATAGCTTTATTTTTGATAGCACGTGGAGAGTTGTCCGAGTGGTTGAAGGAGCACGCCTGGAAAGCGTGTGTGCGGTGATACCGTACCGAGAGTTCGAATCTCTCACTCTCCGCCATTTTTATTGATTTTTCTCAGGGCGGGCTGCAGTGCCTTGGTCTCGCGCAATGGGGCCCTGTGAACCCCGTCAGGTCCGGAAGGAAGCAGCGGTAAGCGGATCGTCCCATGTGCCGCGAGGACGCCTGGGAACTGCGGCCTGCCGTGGGAGAAATCGGAATATCGTTGCAGCCCCGGGGGGCTGCTTTTTTGTTTGATTCTCAGAGGAGGGGAACCATGTCCTACGTTGCACTGTACCGCCGCTGGCGGCCGGAGAGTTTTGCCGATCTCGTGGGGCAGGAGCATATCAGTCGCACGCTTGCCCGTGCGGTTGCATCGGGGCAGACGAGCCATGCCTATCTCTTCACGGGTCCGCGCGGTACGGGCAAGACGAGTACGGCCAAGATTCTCGCGCGTGCGCTCAACTGTGCCGAGGGGCCGACGCTGACGCCGTGCGGTGTGTGCGATTCCTGCCGCAGCATCAGCGACGGCTCGTCGATGGATGTGTTCGAGATCGATGCGGCATCGAACCGCGGCATCGATGAGATCCGCGATCTGCGCGAGTCGGTGAAGTTCGCGCCGACGGCAGGGCATTATAAAATCTACATCATCGATGAAGTGCATATGCTGACGACGGAGGCGTTCAACGCACTGCTTAAGACGCTCGAGGAGCCGCCCGCGCGCGTGATCTTCATCCTCGCGACGACGGAGCCGCATAAGGTGCCGGCGACGATTCAGTCACGCTGCCAGCGCTATGATTTTCACCGTATTACGGTGACGGAGATCCGCGACCGTCTGCTGCATGTCTGCCGGGAATCCGGCATTGCGGCGGAGGCGGATGCGCTCGGCATCATTGCCGTACAGGCAGATGGCGGGATGCGTGACGCGCTCTCAATCCTCGACCAGTGCACTGCACTCGCGGAGGGGCCGCTCACAACGGAGCGCGTACAGGAGGCGCTCGGGCTCGTCGGGCATGCATGGATTGAGAAGATGGCAATGCAGATCGCGGACTGTGATGCTCCGGCGCTCATTGCCCAGCTGGGTGAACTCCTGCAGAACGGGCGCGAGCTGAAGCAGGTGCTCGGAGAACTTGCCCAGTACTTCCGCAGTCTGATGATCGTCGGTGTGGGCGGGCGTATCGGCGCGGCCGAGCTCTATGCGGAGCAGGAGACGGCGCTGCGTGCGGCCGCGAATCGCTTCACGCAGGAGGAAATCATGACCGTCCTGCGGATGCTGAATGAGACGATGCAGGAGCTGCGTGTCTCTCCGCAGCCGCGCATTGCCGTCGAGGCTATGCTGATTGCACTCTGCCGTGCGGAATCGTCTGCACCTTCGCATGCGCCGGCTGAACCTGCCTCAAACCCTGCGGATACGGCGCGGATTGCTCGTCTGGAGGCACAGGTGGAACAGCTTAGGGCGCAGCTGGCGGTGAGTGTTGTGCCGCAGGCAGGGGCTGCCGCACCCGCGGCGGTTCCATCCGTTCAGAAAAGCAAGAAAACAGTTTCTCCGACAAAGACCCGCCCGCCGAAAGCCACCGCCGCTGTACCAGCCGACACGGGACCGCGCAAGCTGGACGGAGCACTTTGGCAGCGCTTTCAGGCAATGCTCAAGGAACGCAACCGGCTTGCTTCCTCGCTTCTCTCGGGAGCAGACTACGAGGGCATGACGGAGACACATTTCTTCATCCGCCCCTCTTCGGACATGGCGCGGGATTTTATTTCCAAGCGCCACCGTGCCGTCTTTGAGGAGGTTATGACAGAGCTCGCCGGGCGGCCCGTCTCGATTGTCTGCACGGGCGGCGAGGAGGAGAACCTGTCTGCACCGCCTGCTGCGGCCCCGCCGGAATACCCTGCACCTGTGACCGAACTGCTTAAGATCGCGGGTGAGGGGGCGCGTGTCGAGGAGGTTGCGGCACCTGTGCAGCACCGGGCAGCGCGTTCTGCTCCTGCGGCGGAAGCGGAGTCCTATGAGGTGTATGAGCCGACGCCGGACGAGGAGGCAGAGATGTTCGACAGCGACGAGCTTCCGGACGATGATGCTTGACGGCGGAGATGCTTTTTGTTAGGCTAGATATATGATTTCTACAATACAAAGGAGAGCTACTATGTTTAACGGCGGCGGCAACATGGCCGGCATGATGAAAAAAGTCCAGAAGATGCAGAACGAAATGAAGAAGATGCAGGATGAACTCAAGCGCAAGACCATCGAGGTCTCTGCGGGCGGCGGCGCTGTCAAAATTGTCATGGACGGCGAGAAGCAGGTGCAGAACCTCGTTATTGCCCCGGATGCGGTGGATCCCGAGGATGTTGAGATGCTCCAGGATCTGATCTCGGCTGCATTTAATGAAGCGACGAAGAAGGTTGATGAGATGATGGCGCAGGAGATGGGCAAACTTACGAGCGGACTCGGACTCCCGCCGGGACTCCTCTGAGATGCAGCATATCGCACCACTCACACAGCTCATGGAGCAGTTTCGTGCACTGCCCGGTATCGGAGCAAAGACGGCGGCACGCCTCGCGTATCACGTCCTCGATATGGACATGGAGCGGGCGCGGCGGCTCGCCTCGGCGATCATCGAGGCGAAGGAGCGGATCGGATTTTGCTCCGTCTGCTTCAACCTCACGGACAGCGATCCCTGCGCCATCTGTACTGCGGAGAAACGCGACCGCTCGACCATCTGCGTCGTCGAGCAGCCGCCCGACGTGGCGGCGATGGAGCGCATGAACGACTATAACGGCGTGTATCATGTCCTGCATGGCGCGCTCTCACCGCTTGAAGGCGTGGGGCCGAATGATATCCGCATCCGTGAACTCGTCACGCGCGTCGGGACAGAGGATGTGCAGGAAGTTATTGCAGCGACGAATCCGAACGTCGAGGGCGAGGCGACCGCAATGTACATTGCGAAGCTTCTGAAGCCCATGGGTGTCCGTGTTACGCGCATCGCACACGGTCTGCCCGTCGGAGGAGACTTGGAATACGCGGACGAGGTTACACTCTCACGCGCAATGGAAAATAGGAGGGAAATCTGAGATGGATATTATTGCTGCTCTTGCTGTCGGTATTGTATTGTTTGCGATTCTCGGGAAGGTGATCGCGCTGCCGTTCCGCATCCTGTGGGCACTCATCACAAACAGCATCGTCGGTGCTGTTATCCTGTGGGTCATCAATTTGTTTGGCGTAGGCATCGAGATCACCTTCTTTAAGGCGCTCATTGTCGGCATCTTTGGCATTCCGGGTGTCATTGTCGTCCTGATTGCACATATGATGTGAGAGCCATGCGAAAAAAATGAGAAAACCTAAAAAAGGGGGTTGACGAAGGTCAACCCCCTGTGTTATATTATGACAGTCGCGCTGAT
>CAUQVG010000052.1:0-5034 GCA_963521685.1 uncultured Selenomonas sp. | reverse complement strand
ATGGAGCGCATCCAATACGAGCGGCGCTTCAGCGAGCGCTATCAGCACCTGCGCTTCATCCAGAAACTCAGCGAGATCAACCTCGACGACATCGACGAGAACCAGCAGGAGTATCTGCTGAACATCCTCGACTTTCTTGCACGCTGGCTCTACGGTCATATCAAGGTCATGGACTGCCGCATTCCAAAGGAGGATGTTGCTGCAGCAAAATAGGTAGACACAGAAATCCTTGAGAAGTGTGCGCGGAGAGAAAGCGGGAACGATTTAGATGAAATACGAGTTTACCGATGATTATCTGACGGGAATCGCGTCTGTGGACGCGCAGCACAGCAAGCTGTTCGATCTCACGAACGAGTGCTATGAGCTCGTGATGGAGAGTGCGTCGGAGGACAAATACGACAAGATCGTCGCGATATTGGAGGAGCTTGCCGCCTATGCGGGCACGCATTTTGCGCACGAGGAGGCATATGCGGAGAGCGTCGGCGATCCGCACCGCTTCAGCCATCGTGCACTCCACCTGCGCTTTATGAAGAAGGTTGGAGAGATCGACCTTGATGCAATCGATGAGAACCAGCAGGAGTATCTGTTGAACATTCTCGACTTCCTTGCGCGCTGGCTCTACGATCATATCAAGGGGCGCGACTGCAAGCTGCCGCATGAGCACGCCTAGGCATACACAAAAACACCCCGCAATGAGCAGTTGCGGGGTGTTTTTGCTGTGTATTATATTTTAGGAGAGCTCTGGAAACCATATCCTTTCCACAGGCTATGGTCTCAAACGAAAGCCTATAGATAATATAGCATATGAGAGAATGAAATTCAATAGCATAACGAAAAATATTTGGATATAAATTTTATATCATGAAGATAAAAGAAGGTTATTTTTGGATAAAAACAATAAAAATGGGAAGAAAGAACTATGTTCAAGCATTGGCTTTTTTTCTATAATAAACGTGAGACAAAGGAAATGTCTCAAGATCGGTTGTGTGCAGTCGAGCACAACGAAAAATACTCATAAGGAAATGAGGTGGCTGTAATGGCAGTCATATCACTGGCAGCGGTGCTGGACGATCCGGCTAAACGGATCCCAATCAATGCCATGGTGCGCGCGGCAGCGGTTTATCCCGCGAAGGACGATGCCCTCATCGAGGGGATGCGTGCTCAGCGGCTCGCGTATCGTGAGCAGATTCGGCAGCTCCACCGCATGGATGGTGAAGCGTACGAGGTTGACATTCAGGCGCTTGCACGTTCGCTGCGCTCGTTGGAGGAGGATATCCACAGCGACGCGACGCGTGAGTTGTTTGGGGATCCGTACGTGGTTGATCTGCAGGGTGTGCGTCCTGCGATTGACGCCGAAGCGGCGTCGGCGTAGTCCTTCTCACGGAGGGAATCATTGAACAATCGAATATTACTGCACAAGAAAACCGCAGGGCTCTGAGTCGGTGAAATGACCGATCAGAATTCCGTGCGGTTTTTTATGCTATGCACCTTCCTCAAGGAGGTTATGCAGAGCGGCGTTTCTGCTCGTACAGATGGGGAAAAGACGATAGAATAACATGCGGATCTGTGTCTGAGAATAGGGGGTGTTGGCACAGTTTGACCGACGCGCAGGAATCCTCTATAATAAAAATATCAAGAGAACAGAAAGGATGAAATCATCAATGAGCGATACCAATGTCGAGGAACTGATTCGTACGATGAGTGCACAGCGCGTGGAGGCGCTGCGTGTGGGGGTTGAGGAAGATCTTCGAGCGGCATGGGAAAAGGGCAAAGCGTCAGGAAAGGCGGAGGGCATCAGCGAGGGTGAGTTCCGCGGGCGCAAGCAGGGCGTGATCAGCGTGGCGCTGAACCTCCTGCGTGCGGGGACGGATACGGCGACGGTTGCAAAGGCGGCGGAACTGCCCGAGCCGATCATCCGCAAGCTTGCGCAGGACAACGGCATCGAGCTGGCATAACACGACGCATGTGAACGTCCTATCCACTGGACTACGAGCGCGCGGCATCGAGCGGCAAAGGAGCACACGATGGCATTTCCGAAGGGCTTTCTCTGGGGCGGCGCAGTTGCCGCGAATCAGTGTGAGGGCGCGTATAACGCGGCCGGTAAGGGACTCGACATACAGGACATCATGCCGCGCGGCATCACGGGCGCACCGACCGAGGAGCCGACGGCGGACAATCTGAAACTCACGGCGATTGACTTCTACCATCGGTACAAGGAGGACATCGCCCTCTTTGCCGAAATGGGGTTCAAGGTCTTTCGCACGTCGATTGCGTGGAGCCGCATCTACCCGAACGGGGACGATGCCGAGCCGAATGAGGCGGGGCTGCAATTTTACGACGACCTCTTTGACGAATGCCTGAAATATGGCATCGAACCGCTCGTGACGATCTCGCACTATGAGACACCGCTCCATCTCGCGAAGGCGTACAACGGCTGGATGAGCCGCGACCTCATCGGCTTCTACGAGCGGTATGTGCGGACGATCTTCACGCGCTATCGGGGCAAGGTGAAATACTGGCTGACATTTAACGAGATCAACTCCGTGCTGCACGAGCCGCTGCTCTCGGGCGGCATCCTGACGCCGAAGGATGAACTGAGTCTCCAAGACCTCTATCAGGCGTGTCACCATGAGTTCGTCGCCTCGGCACTTGCAACGAAGATTGGGCATGAGATCATCCCGGAGGCACAGATCGGCTGCATGATTCTCGCGATGCCGACCTATCCGCTGACCCCCGCCCCCGATGACATGATCGCCGTCATGCGGGCGGAGCATTTCAACGATTTCTTCGGCGATATGCACGTACGCGGCATTTACCCCGGCTATATGAAACGCTACTTCCGCGAGAACGGCATCGAGATCCGTGCAACAGAGGAGGAGCTGCAGCTGCTGCGGGAGCATACGGTGGACTTCGTCTCGTTCAGCTACTATGTCAGCATCTGCGAGGGGGCGGATGGTGAGTCAGGTGGTGGAAACATCCTCGGCGGGAAAAAGAATCCGTATCTCAAGGCGAGTGAGTGGGGCTGGCAGATTGACCCGCAGGGGCTGCGCTATGTGCTCAATCGCTATTATGACCGCTGGCAGAAGCCGCTCTTTATTGTCGAGAACGGACTGGGCGCAAAGGACGAGCTCGTCGCGGACGGCGCGGGCGGCATGACGGTCGCGGACGACTACCGCATCGCCTACCTCAGCGATCATCTCGTGCAGGTGGAGGAGGCAATCGCCGACGGCGTGCCCGTCATGGGCTATACGACGTGGGGCTGCATCGACCTCGTGAGCGCGTCCACGGCGCAGATGTCAAAACGCTACGGCTTCATCTACGTCGACCGCAATGACGACGGGACGGGCACACTCGCGCGATACCGCAAGAAATCGTTCGCGTGGTATAGGGATGTGATCGCGACAAACGGGGGCATCTTTGAAGCGGTGCGTTAAGGAATCGCTGATAAAATAGACCCTCCGATTGGCGTAGAACCGCAGCACGCTCGAAGTTCGAATTGTGGGCGGCACAATCGTATCGATTCATGCGCGGAGCTGACATTGGCGTGCTGCTGTACGTTTCTTTCGTGCAGTAGTACCTTTTTTAGGAGATGATTTGTTTGATTTGGGAGAAACTAAAAGATTTTTTTGACTTGCATGGTGACATTGCGTCAATACAGGAGATTACAGAGCGGATCAATGCCGGCGTGCGATTCCGGGGGACGAATCTCAGTGTCCTGATATTGGCGATCTTCATTGCCTCCATTGGGCTCAATATGAACAGCACGGCGGTCATCATCGGTGCGATGCTGATCTCTCCGCTGATGGGGTCGATCCTTGGAATTGGCTATGGGCTTGCCCGTTATGACAGCACATACATTCGTTCCAGTGCAGGAAGGCTGCTCGCCCAAGTGATCATTTCGGTTGCTGCATCGACGCTTTATTTTTTCCTCACACCGATCGATAAACCCACGTCGGAACTGCTTGCACGGACATCGCCGGCCATTTGGGACGTTTTGATCGCGGTCTTTGGCGGCCTCGCAGGCATCATCGGTGTAACCCGCAAAGAGGGCGGGAATGTCATCCCTGGTGTTGCGATTGCAACAGCTCTGATGCCTCCTCTCTGCACCGCAGGATATGGCATTGCAACGGGCGTTATGGCGTACACCGTGGGTGCACTCTACCTGTTCTTTATCAACAGCTTCTTTATCTGTCTGACGGCATTCATCGTCCTGAAAATCATTGACATTCCCTCCAAGATAGAGCGCAACTCCGTGGAATTTTCAAGACAGAAACACTACCTGATGGCCTTTGCAGTGCTTATCACGCTGCCCAGCTGTTTCTTTGCGTATCAAAGCGTGCAGGAAAATCTGGAGAACGAGCAGGCGAAGATTTATATCGAGGAGAATTTCAAAGCACCACCTCGTCTGGCAATCTCCTATACTTTGGATAACGAGAAGAAAATGCTGACAGTGTTTACGATTGCCGGAATATCGGAGGATGATTTGACGGTATTGACGGAGAAACTGCATGAAAAGGCATATCTCAGACCTTTTCGTCTGGAGGTTTTTTCTGCGGAAACGGTGGAAGAGCGGGAAAAGATGGAGGCGATGATCGATCAGAGACTCAGCGAGGTTGACAAAAGTGCCATTCCCTCTATGCAGGAGCAGCAGACCGTGACCGCACTCAAGTCTGCCCGCGAGGAAAGTGAGAAGAAGGGGTCTTACATCTTGGACTGGAACCGTGAGGCACGCATCGTATTTCCGCAAATCTCCCGCATCGCCGTCGGGAGTGTGCAAGCCCCTGCTCCGGCGGCAGATAAATCGGCTGCTCTGAGTGAAACGCAAATTGCGTTCATATATCTGCAATCGGATATGGACGAAGCGTCGCGTGCTCGCTTGACCAAATGGATTTCGGACAAAGCAAAGAACCGTGTAGAGGTGCACTTCCTCCCCGAAGTTCCGCCAGCAGAGGCAAAAAAGGGATTGTAAGGAATCGCTGATAAAATAGACCCTCAGATTGGCGTAGATTTTTCGTCCTGTCAAGGAGACAAACC
>CAUQVG010000051.1:0-6778 GCA_963521685.1 uncultured Selenomonas sp. | reverse complement strand
GCCAAATCGGTGATTCTGTATTTCGATTCTGACATCAATCCACCCCCGTCGGTATTTCATGCAGATAGGCGCTGAGCCTGTCCGCGAAGCCTCTATCTATCAGCACAGCAACTGCACGGTACTCTTTCCCGAGACAGTGTCCCAGCTGCTGCATGGTCAGTAATTCCGCCGCCGGCACATCCATCTGCGCCGCCATGCGGGTAAATTTCGCCTTGGTCTCCTCCGAGGCATCGGATGCAAGCAGAAGATAGGCCGCCTGCTTTTTTTTCAGCATCTCTTCCGCGACGAATGCGCCGGATACAATGCGCCGTGCGCGCGCCGCCATACTAAGGAGATTTACAATGCGCTTTTCCGTCTCTGCATTCATGATCCGTCCTCCTCATCCGCCAGTGCTTCTGCAATGCGGTCGTAAAGGGCGGGATCGACGCGCCCCTTAAAGGACCACGAAAGTCCGTTGTGTCTGCGTGCCTGGCGCAGGCATTCAGAAGAACGGCAGAGATATGCGCCGCGTCCCGGGCTCTTGCCTGTCGGATCAATGGAGATCTCACCCTCAGGACTGCGCACAATGCGCATGAGTTCGCTCTTCGGACGCAGCTGCCGGCAGCCGACGCACAGCCGCTCAGGCTGTACTGTCTGCTCCATTTATGCCTCCTCTGCCGTGAACTCATCCGCAGAAACTGCCGCATCCTCTTCCGATGCAGTCTCCAGTTCCTGCGCCTGAGACTCGCTCTTGATGTCGATCTTCCACCCCGTCAGCTTTGCTGCGAGGCGGGCGTTCTGCCCCTCCTTGCCGATGGCAAGCGACAGCTGATAATCCGGGACAATCACCCGGGAAACCTTCTCTGCCTCGTTCACGGCAACGGAGATGACCTTTGCCGGATTGAGAGAGTTCGCGATATAGGCTGCGGGGTCATCGCTCCACTTCACGATGTCAATCTTCTCCCCCGCGAGTTCATCCACGACTGCCTGCACGCGCATAAAATGCGGTCCGACGCAGGCGCCGATCGGATCAACGCGCTCCTCCGCAGAGGCAACGGCAACCTTGGAGCGGCTCCCCGCCTCGCGCGCAATCGACTTGATCTCGACAACGCCCTCCTGCATCTCGGGCACCTGGAGTTCAAAGAGTTTCTTGAGCAGGCCCGGGTGCGTCCGTGAAAGCATGATCTGCGGTCCGCGGCTCGTGCGCTTCACCTCGATGATGTAGGCACGCAGTGTGTCGCCGTAGTTGTAATTCTCCGTCGGCAGCTGCTCCGTCGCCATAAGCACGGCCTCGGCACGTCCGATGTCAACGTATACGTTTCGTCCCTCAACGCGCTGGACAATCCCCGTGACAATATCCGCCGAACGGTTGCTGTACTCCTCATAGACAATGCCGCGCTCGGCCTCGCGCAGGCGCTGCATGACGACCTGTTTTGCCGTCTGCGCCGCAATGCGTCCGAAGTTCGCAGGGGTCATCTCAATCTCGACCACGTCACCGACCGCATAGTCCGGGTTGATGGCGCGCGCCTGTGCGAGGGAGATGTCCGTAATATCGCTCTCCGCTTCCTCGACGACCGTCTTCAGGGCAAACACGTGAAACGCGCCGGTCTCACGCGACAGAGCAATGCGGACATTCTGCGCCGAACTGAAGTTGCGCCGGTATGCCGAGATCAGCGCCGCCTCGATGGTCTCAAAGAGAAGCTCCTCATCGATGCCCTTCTCATACGCAAGCTCCTTCAGGGTTTGAAGGAACTCCTTTCCGCCGTTCTGCTCCTTTGTGATTTTTCTTGCCAAAACCCAAGTCCTCCCTAAAAGTCGATATGCAGACGTATCTGCGAGATCTGATCCATCGGAATCCGTATCCCGTCATCGAGTGTCAGCGTTTCCCCATCGCAGCCGGCGAGTGTTCCCGTCCACTGCTTCTTCCCCTCAAAGGGCGCATAGAGCGTCACATCCACAGCCTTGCCCTGCTCGCGCTCAAAGTCTCTCGGCTTCCGCAGCACACGGTCAAGTCCGGGAGACGAGACCTCAAGGATGTACGCATCCGGGATAAAATCGTCGCGGTCGAGTGTCTCCTCCAGCCGCTCGCTGAGCCCCCGGCAGTCCTCAATGTCGATGCCGCCCGCCTTGTCGATATAGACGCGCAGATACCAGTCGCGCTCGCGCACATACTCGACATCCACCAGCTCCAGTTCCGGCGCATCTGCCAGCAGTCCGCGCACAATCTCCTCGACGCGCTCCTCGATCTTCGCGCTCATGCTCTCCCTCTTCTCATACGTAATGAAAGAGTGGGCTTTCACCCACTCTTTCCAGATCTTAAATGAATTTCTTGAAGTATAACATAGGATTAGACTCTTGTAAAGCCCCTGCGGCGATTTTCCTCAGTGCATCATGCGGTTCATCCCGGACTGCAGAAAAAGCATGACCAACAGGATGCCCATGCCCAGGGAGTAGCCCCACGCAGGCACCTCGATCGACGCGAGCTTCACCTTCGCACGCACCAGTTCCTTCCACGTGCGGAAGAGGACATCGCCCGCCAGTGCGCCGCCCTGCGGCAGCAGCTGTTCAATCGCATACAGAAAAACACTCACCACGCACAAATTAAGTGCCCCGCCGAGAAAGAGCAGCCCTCCCCACTCCAGTGATATTGCCGAACTTGCCATTGCTCCGAAGATCGTCTTTTTGACCTCCGACAGCAGGCTTTGATACCGAATAAAAGCGACAACGGCGAAGATCAGCAGCGCGTGCCCCATTGCAGCTGAGAGAACATAGTTCTTCTTTTTGAGTATGGTGTACGCCGAGGCGGCACCAATAAAAATGATTGCGAGCATCAGCCCCTTGCTGATGTCCATAATAGTCACGTCGAACATGCGCCCCAACGAGATCCACGGCATGAATACGGAAAGAACCACCATCGCTGCACCGACATAGGGCGTAGAGGCAAGCTGTTCGCGCAGGCTCTCAAGTTTCTTCCTATTCTCCTGCGCATCCGAAGGCGTCCCGGGCTGCTGCAGTTCTGCAGCAGGATGCACCTCCTGAGCAGCAGCTGCTTCGGCAGCTATCCGATCCTCCTGCGGTGCTCCGCAGAGAGAACAGAACTTGGCACCATCCTCAATGGATACGCCGCACTTTTCACATGACTTCATTTCCGTATCCCCTTTCTATCTCCCGTACATCTTTCGCATGACCCACGACACAATGCGGCCGCGCCCGATGATCGATACAACCGCCCAAAGCAGGAGCCCCCCCACCATCACCATGACGATCGCCGGGAACGCAACAAAGAAGAACAGAACAAGGAGCATCGCCAAAACCAACGACCACAGAAAACTCGTCAGCAGAGACGGTCTCTGCGCCCCGCCGATGCGGACATAGCGCACAGAGGAACGCTCGCTGCGGCTGTACGCGCCGCTATGCTGCGGTCCCTCATCCTGCGGTTCTTCCCCGCTCTCATCTACCGTAACGCCGCGGTAGGCGGCATTTTCCTCGCGGCTCATCGGCCGCAGACGCGGATCCTGTTCCATGATGTCTCCTCCCCTCATAGCAGGAATCTAAACTTCAAACGTACCGTTTACGACACTGTACAGCATCGTAACAAAGCCCTCCTCCCCGAGATAGCGGGGATCAAAGGACACACAGCCAAGGGTCTCCCGAATGCGGCAGCGCGCCGCGCACACATGCTTTCGATCCGAGCCGAACACACGATAGAGCTCCGTAATCGGGTCAAGGTTAATGCTGTTGATCTCTGCAAAAAGGAAAATAACCGCCGTCAGCGCCTCTGCCGTCTGCGCATGTGCGAGATCCATATGCGCATAATCGAGGAAAAGCGCCCGCATCAGTTCCTGCGCATAGCGGCTGAATCCGAGCTTCTCGGCAACCGCCCCGAGCACCGTCAGCTCCTCCGCACATCTGCTCGGGTGAATCCGACACGGAATCGGCTCCGGCAGAGCGCGCCGCGGCAGAACATTCAGCTGCGCCAGTGTCGCGAGTACATGGATCGTATGGCGCACGAGTGCAGCCTCGCGCAGCAGGAAATCATCCATGGACGCATCGGGTTTCTGCATGCAGAACAGCTCATACTCCTGCTGAATCGTCTCGCTGATGCGCCGCTGGAGGCGCTTGCTCGCAGGGATCGCCGTAATGTAATTGAGCATCATCATGCCGTTGTCGCAGACATGCCCGAAGAGAATGCTCTTGCTGAGTGCCCCCGGAATATCCGGATGTGGCAGAATGAGCTCCTCATCGCGCAGAATATCACGGCAGACAATGTGATCCTCGAACTCCTCCGATACAGCCAGCACAGCAAAGCGTGCCTCCAGCAGATCCAGAATGATCTCGCGCTCATCGTAGCTGAGATTCGCCTGCTCCTGCGCATTGTAATGCGCGATCGGCGTCTCATCCGTGCCGATCAGATGGTAGTCAAAGAAGAAATAGTCCCAGAACCGCATCCAGAAGGTTTCCTTTTCCTCCTCGGATGCATGCTCATACGCACTCATATCATACAGGTCGCCCGTGTAGATCATCGCTGCGCGGCCAATATCCAGCTGATAGGACGGACGGCGAAAATACTCGCCGATCTTGTGGAGGAGATCATTCAGCTGAATGTTCAGCTCCTCCATCTCGATGCGCTCATCCTCCTCGACATCCTCGATCGTGAGGCCCTCAATCTCCTCCCATTCGACATGTTCCGGCAGGCGGAAGCGCCCCGTGATATAGAACATCTCGCGGTCTGCATCCAGTTCACCGAGATCAACGTCATAGTCGCCTGTCTTGTCGAGATAGGTCAAAAAGGCGTCCATGCGGTCAAAGTAGTCCTCTACATGCCGTTTCAGCGGACGCCGCTCAATATGTGCGGCAGCATAGCGGAAGAAGAGGGCCAAATAATCGATGCGGATAAAAAGGCGCGCCAGCGAGTCATCGCGGCGCTGAATAACGGCGAGAAAATCCTCGATGCAGTACCAGTCCGTACAGAGATCCTCATTGCTCCGCCCGCGCCATGCCGCCGCACGCAGATAGCGCTCAATCAGCGTGCGCGGAACAAAGATGTTCGCGCGTCCATGCGCCGAATAGAAACGCTTGACCAAAGCGTAGACATTTTCCATGCAGCCCTCCCGCCGTCATGCGTTTCCTCAAAGTCATATCAAGAATACGGCTTATCCTAACAAATGTACGAAGCAATGTCAATCACAGCGGCAGTTCATTTTGCATACTGTCTCCATTCCGGAGTCCGCATACAATCACAAATATATAATGAAAAATATAAAATGCGAAGCCTGTTTTTACTTTCGTTTTAATAGATTCTAGTTATTATCACTATATCCGTTATTGCATATCTATTACAAATGAGGAGAAATTCCTATGAGAATAATGAAAAAGCAAGAATTGGCACACAGGATCACAGCATGGCTAACACTTGGGATCTTTACGGTGCAGCCGGTTCTTGTTTTTGCGGAGGACATCGTCGCAGATCCCGCCGCATCCTCTGCTCAGCGCCCCGTCGTCACCGAGGCGGGCAGCAGCGGCATCCCCCTTGTTCAGATCACGGCACCGTCGGGTGAGGTCTCCCTCAACCGCTACGATGCCTTCAGCGTCCCGGAGCGCGGCGCCATCCTCAATAACGCCTTCCTCTTCGCCAATACACAGCTCGCCGGGTACATCGAGGGCAATCCGAACCTCATCGGCGGGCCGGCGCGCATCATCGTCAACGAGGTTATGGGGAGGAATCCATCCGAACTCCGCGGCTTCCTCGAAGTCGCCGGAGCCAAAGCCAGCGTCGTCATTGCGAACCCGAACGGAATCCTCGCAGACGGGGCTGGCTTTTTAAATACCTCCCGTGCCATCCTTGCCACCGGACGCAGCGAGACCGATGCCGCAGGAAACTTCACCGGGATTCGCGTGGAGGACGGGCACGCCCTCATCACCGGGAAAGGGCTCGACGCGCGCGGTGCGGATTCCGCCGAGATCTATGCGCGTGCCATTGAGGTCAACGCAGGCCTTTGGGCGAACCATGCAAGACTCGCTGCGGGAGCCAATGAAGTCGGCAGAGACGGCAGCGTCACCCCCATCACTGCGGACAACGTCCTGCGCTCTGCGCCCTCCTATGCCATCGACCTTGCAGACATCGGCGGCATGTATGCAAGCCGTGTCGAACTCGTCGGCACCGAGAAGGGACTCGGCGTCAACCTCCGGGGAACGGTCAGCGCCACACGCGCCGTCTCTCTCGATGTAAACGGCAACCTCAGAACCTCCGGCAGCCTCTACAGCGACGGGAGTGCCTCCGTCCGCGCAGAAGATATCGAAAACCACGGCCTCATCTACGGCGGCAAAGACACCTCCGTCACAGCGGCAGCACTCACGAACAGCGCAGACGGCAGAATCTACGGCGATACGATCCGCATCCAGGCAAAGACCATCACCAACGAAACCAATGCTGCTCTTGAGGAGCGCCTTGCAAAGGAAATGAAAGTCCTCAAGGAAAGAGAAGCTGCGGTCGAAGAAGCACATCGGAACGTTCTGACCGATTTCCCTGTCATAAAGAGAGGTCATTTCTCCTTTCATCAGCGGAATCTGAATGCCGCAATAAATGCATATAACGGGAAGATCAGCGACGCACAAGCAGCCTACGACGCGCAGCAGGCCATCGTCGAGAAGACAAAAGCAGCACTCGAAGAAAAGCCTGCAGGCGTCATTGCCGCACGCAGGGATCTCAGTCTCAGTGCCGACACCATCCAAAACAGCGGCAATGCCCTCCTCTACTCCGGCGGAGATCTCTCTCTTACGGCAAACGAAGAACTAAAGA
>CAUQVG010000050.1:0-6813 GCA_963521685.1 uncultured Selenomonas sp. | reverse complement strand
GACCCCCTCCATGTGACGGAGATGCTCTACCAACTGAGCTAAGTGAGCCTGAGATGAAAAAATCCGCACGATTGCGGATGAAAAATCAAATGGTGGGGTTAACAAGATTCGAACTTGTGACCTCCTCGATGTCAACGAGATACTCTAACCAACTGAGCTATAACCCCATTTGTTCGCCGCTCATGTCCAAACGACAAGATGAATTATAACAATGGATATGATTTCTGTCAAGGAGTTTTTTCAGACTCCTGCGGTAGCTGCAAAATGCGTATCGTGTTCAATGTTGACATCTTGTATATCGTATGATAATCTGATTCCTAAAATCACAACTGAATATTTTGCCGATCGGGTGCGCATTGCGCTTAATAGAGAAGCAGGTGAAAGACCTGCGCTGTCCCGCAGCTGTAATGTGGAGTCGCCCCCAATATGTCACTGGGAAACCGGGAAGGCGGGGAAGACGAGGATGCAGAGCCAGAAGAACTGCCCGATTGGAACGCTGAAATCATTCCTGCGAGCGACGGGAAGGCACGTTTTTTGTGTTTCGTATGCCTTTTTGCTCTCTTGGCAAAAAGGTTTTTTATATGACGAAGGAGGCATGACAGTGAAGAAGTTTCTGATGTGTCTGCTGATGGCGATGACAATGCTCATCGTCGGATGCGGCGGCACGGATCAGCCGAAGAACGAGCGCGCCGAGAAGGGCGAGATCGTAATCTCGGTGGGCAAGTACATGGTCGGCGAGGGGTTTGATCCGACAGCGGGGTGGGGGAGCTGGGGACCGGATCCGTTCCACAGTGCCTTGATGATGCATGATGAGAAGAATCAGCTCGTCAAAGATCTTGCGACGGATGTGCAGCGTTCGGCGGACGGGCTCAAATATACCTTTACGATTCGCAGCGATGCCAAGTTCTCGGATGGTCAGCCGCTGACGGCGGAGGATGTTGCGTTCACCTACGAGACAGCGAAGAAAGCTGCCGGCACGGTCGACCTGACGGTGATGGAGGAGGTGCGCGTGCTCTCTCCGACGCAGGTGGAGTTCACGCTCTCGAAGCCGTGGTCGGTCTTCCTCGAAACGGCCGCAGCACTCGGCATTGTACCGAAGCACGCATACAAAGAGGGCTACGCAACAGCTCCTGTGGGCAGCGGACCGTGGAAGGTGGTTTCGTTCCAGAAGGAGCAGCAGCTCATTATGGAGCCGAATGAATACTACTACGGGAAGAAACCGAAGCTGAAGAAGGTCACGGTGCTGAACCTCGGTGATGATGCGATTCTTGCTGCAGCACAGTCGGGACAGGTGGATCTCGTATTTACCCCGACGGAGTATGCAGGGGCAAGTGTACCGCATATGAAACTGGTGCTGATGGATACCATTGACAGCTTCTGCGTCAACATGCCGCAGGAAGCGGAGCATGACGAAAACGGCATGTTGGTCGGCAACAATGTGACGAGCGATCCTGCGATTCGTACGGCACTGAACATTGGCATTGACCGCAAGACGATTATTGAGAATGCACTTGCCGGCTTTGGCAAGCCGACCATGAATTTGGCTGAGGCACTCCCTTGGGCAAACAATGCGCTGCAGGAGAAGGACAACCGCGTCGACGAGGCTGTGAAGATTCTTGAGGAGGCGGGGTGGAGGGATACGGACGGCGACGGCATCCGCGAGAAGAACGGGGTAAAGGCGGAGTTTATCATCAATGGGCGTTCCAATGATCTGCAGCGGTATAATACGGCGGTGGCACTCGCGCAGGACGCGAAGAAGCTCGGCATTAACATCATTGCAAAGTCGACACCGTGGTCGGAGGCGCGTAAGATTGCGCGGAATATCCCGACGGTATGGGCGATTGGTGACTATACGCCGCAGGTGATTTACAACTACTATCACTCCTCTCAGGTGGGGATCAACGTTATCAATAACCCCGCAATCTATCGCAATCCGGCGGTCGATGTGCATATTGACCGTGCACTTGCGGCAACCTCGGACGAGGAAGCCATGCGCGAGTTCAAGGCCGCTCAGTGGGATGGGTCGGCAGGAGCGAAGATCGATGTCCCGTATCTTTGGATTGCAACCGTGCAGGTGCCGTATTTTGTCAACGAGCGTCTTGATCTGGGACAGCTGCGCGTTGGCGAGCGCGGGCAGGGAATGGGGATTCTCGCGAATCTTGATGATTGGCAGTGGAAGTAGACCGGTATGACAAAACGGATGGCATACTTCATCGGGGGCAGCGCAGCGCGTCTGTTGCTGCTCTTGGCTGCCGTGAGTGCGGTTAGTTTTGTACTGCTCGCAAACTCGCCGATTGACCCGATCGATGCCTATTTTGCGAATAAGACGGCGACAGCGGAGCAGCATGCTCTGGTCGCTGCTTACTGGGGATTTGACAAACCGCCTCTTGAGCGATTCCTGCTTTGGGTGGGGAATATTCTGCACGGTGATTTCGGTACATCACTCATCTATCGGGCACCGGTACTTGAGGTCATCGGGGAAAAATTCCGTCTGACGCTCCTGCTGATGCTGACGGCATGGGTGCTGTGGGGCGTGATCGGTTTCACGCTTGGTGTACTTGCAGGAATGCATCGCGGCAGCCGTCTCGACAAGGCGATTCAGGGATTCTCTCTGCTGTGCGTCTCTGTGCCGGTGTTCTGGTTGGGGCTGCTCTTTCTGATGATTTTCGCGGTCAAGCTGCAGTGGTTCCCACTGGCACTTGCTGCGCCGATTGGGAAGCTGCACGAGGAGGTCACACTGACGGATCAGCTCCGTCATGTCATCCTACCTGCGCTGACACTCAGCGTTACGGGGATCTCTGCGATGACACTCCAGACACGCGAGAAGATGATTGAGGTCATGGGGACAAACTATATGCTCTTTGCCGAGGCGCGGGGCGAGTCGCTCTGGCAGCGCGTGCGCCGGCATGGTCTGCGCAATATTCTGATGCCTGTAGTCACGCTGCAGTTTGCTTCCTTTAACGAATTGTTCGGCGGAGCGGTGCTTGCGGAGACGGTGTTCTCCTATCCGGGGCTTGGCGGTACGGTGACGATGGCGGGACTGCGCGGCGACCTGTCGCTTCTGCTCGGCATTGCGATTTTCAGTGCGGTGTTTGTCTTTGTCGGAAATCTCATTGCCAATATTCTGTATGGCATTGTCGATCCGCAGCTGCGCGAGGGGAGAGGAGGTTCTTGATGAAAGAGAATTCCCTGCGCAGCGGCATGAGCGTTCGTCAGCGTCAGCTGATCTTTGCCGTGTTGGCGGGCTGCTTTATCCTCGGGATTCTCGTCTGGGGGACGACGATGCCGGAGAGCGCGTATGCAGTTGACTATGGGCAGAAAAATCTTGTACCGTCTGCTGCGCATCCGTTCGGGACAGATTATATGGGGCGCGATATGTTTCTGCGCTCGGTCAAGGGGATGTCCATCAGCTTGCAGATTGGAATTGCTGCGGCGTTTGTTAGCTCCTGCATTGCGCTCCTCCTCGGAACGCTCTCGGCGGCGTTCGGCGGCAAGGTCGATCAGTTCGTGCTCTGGCTCGTGGATCTCTGCATGGGGATTCCGCATATCCTGCTCATTCTCATGATCTCGGTCATGATGGGCGGCGGTGTTATGGGGGTGTCCATCGGTGTCATTGTTACCCACTGGCCGCGCCTGACCCGCATCATCCGTGCAGAGGTCATGCAGCTGCGCGCACAGCCCTATATTCTGGCAGCGCGGCAGTACGGGTACTCGTGGGTGACTGTGGCACGGCGGCATTTCGTACCCCATGTGCTGCCGCAGTACATCATCGGGCTCGTTCTGCTCTTTCCCCATGCGATCATGCACGAAGCCGGAATCAGTTTTCTCGGGTACGGGCTGCCTCTGGATATGCCGGCGATTGGCATCATTCTCTCGGAGTCGATGCGTTATCTTGCACTCGGCATGTGGTGGCTTGCGTTCTTCCCGGGATTTTTGCTGCTGCTCATTGTGCTGATCTTTGACCGTCTCGGCGCGGCACTGCGGGATTTGCTCGATCCACAGTCCGGACAGGAGTAGGATGATGGCAGAAGAACTTCTTCGTGTAACCAATCTATCAGTCTCATTTCGGATGTATCAGAGTGCGCTGACTCATACACTGGTGGCGGGGATGCACGATGTCAATCTACATCTGAAGCGTGGAGAGATCCTTGCCGTTGTTGGTGCAAGCGGCTCCGGCAAGAGTCTCCTCGCACATGCAGTGCTCGGTATTCTGCCGTACAATGCAGTGACGAGCGGTGAGATGCGGTATCGTGGGGAACTGCTCGACGCTGCGCTTCAAGAGCAGCTGCGTGGGCGGGAGATGGCATTGATTCCGCAGTCCGTGACCTATCTCGATCCACTCATGCGCGTCGGTAAGGAGGTCTGCGGGCTCTACGGCGCACCTGCCGATATGGCAGCGACATTCCGCCGTCTGCATTTGGAGGAGCGGGTGGAGCGTCTCTATCCGTTCCAACTCTCGGGCGGCATGGCACGGCGTGTGCTCTTTTCGACCGCCGTCATCACGGATGCTGCGCTCATTATCGCTGATGAGCCGACGCCCGGAATGGACGTGAAGAGTGCTGTGGAGGCACTGCAGCTCCTGCGCGAACTTGCCGATGCGGGCAAGGGGATTCTGCTCATCACGCACGACATTGATCTTGCCGTCGAAGTTGCGGACAATGTTGCCGTGTTCTATGAGGGGCGAACGGTGGACATGGCTCCGGCTGCCGCATTTCACGGAGATGGGGCTGAACTCGTGCATCCATATACGAAGGCTCTCTATCATGCGCTGCCGCAGAACGATTTTACCGTATATACGGCGGCAGAGGTGGTGCAGATGACTGAGGCGGGAGGTGCATGAGATGCTGGAAGCAAAGGATCTGTCCTATCGCTATGGGGAGGACAGCCCTGTTCTGCGGAATGTGTCGCTGCGCGTTGCGGACGGGGAGCGTCTCGCACTTCTTGGACCGAGCGGGCGCGGCAAAAGCACATTGGCACTTCTTCTTGCGGGGTATCTTCCGCTGCAAAAAGGGACGATTACCTTGGACGGCGCATCGCTGCCAAAGGACTGCTACAATCCCATTCAGCTCATCTATCAGCATCCTGAAAAGGCGATGGATCCGCGTTGGAAGGTCGGTGATACGCTGCGCGAGGCGTGGGATGTGCCAGAGGAACTTCTCACAGCGATTGGCGCAGAGCCGGACTGGCTCACGCGATGGCCGCATGAGCTCTCGGGCGGTCAGCTGCAGCGGCTCTCGATCCTGCGTGCGCTCAGTCCAAAGGCGCGCGTGCTCATTGCCGACGAGATCACGGCGAGCCTTGACCCGATCACGCAGGCGCAGATCTGGTCGGTGATCCTGCGCGAGATCGAGAAGAACCGCACCATGCTCGTTGCCATCACGCACAATGAGGCGTTAGCACAGCGGATCTGTACGCGTATGGTACATATTGAAGACTTGCAGGGATAAAGGCCGCTGCTCATACGAAGATCCGGCATCTGTCTGAAAGACGGATGCCGGATCTTTGCGTGTATAAGCATAGAAAAAATATAGGAAAACATGATTGACAAAAGAATTTACAGCTTATATAATACCAGAATAACATATAAAAAATATATGAATTTACCGTTTGAAAGGAAGAGAACAATGGAAGCAATTGAAAACATCGAAGCCTATATCGCGGAAGAGTTTCAATGGTTTCATCGCCATCCCGAGCTCTCCTACGAAGAAGTCGAAACGACGAAGCGCATTCGCGCATCCTTGGAACGTGCGGAAATCCGTATTTTGGATCTGCCACTCAAGACGGGGCTTGTCGCAGAGGTGGGGGCGGGCGATACCGTCGTCGCTCTGCGCTCGGACATCGATGCGCTGCCCGTCGAGGAGCAGACGGATCTGCCGTACCGCTCGGAGAATGCGGGGCGTATGCACGCTTGTGGACATGATTTTCATATCTCCTCAGTGCTCGGTGCAGCGCTCCTGCTCAAACAGCATGAGGCAGAGCTTGCGGGGCGCGTGCGGATCTTCTTCCAACCGGCGGAGGAGGCACCGGGCGGCGCGAAGGTGCTCATTGAGGCGGGGGCGCTACAGGATGTGAGTGCGATCTTTGGACTACACGCATGTCCGCTCCTCCCCGTCGGGACGGTCGGTATCTCGGCGGGCGCAGTGATGGCTGCGGTGGATCGCTTCGTGTTCCGCTTTCGCGGCAAGGGCACACACGCCGCACATCCCGAGGCGGGGGTGGATCCGATTCCGCTGACGGCGGCGTTTGTGCAGTCGGTACAGACGGTTGTCGCACGCAATCTCAATCCGTTCTCCGCAGGTCTCGTGAGTGTCACGCATATCGAGGTGGGGAATACGTGGAATGTCATTCCCGAGGAGGCTCTCGTCGAGGGGACGACGCGCAGTTTGTCGGCGGAGGAGCGTGCGCTGATCCGTGCGCGCGTCTGCGCCTTGGCAGAGAACATGGCAGTGGCACATGGTGCGACGGTAGAGACGGACTGGTACGAAGGTCCGCCGGCAACGGTCAACGATGGCTTTTGGGCGGCGTATGCAGAGGAAAAAGCAAAGGAACACAATCTGAATGTAGTTCCCGCGCCAAAGTCGCTCGGCGGTGAGGACTTTGCCTTCTATCAGGAAAAAGTTCCGGGCATGTTTGTCCTCATTGGCACGGGGCTTTCACACGCGCTCCACAATCCGGGCTTCCGCGTCGATCCGAATGCGCTCGCGCCGACGGCACATTATCTCGCGAAATTGGTGCGTGCGGCTTTGAAGAAAGTGAAAGAACGATGATCGAATTTGTGAATGTTCACAAGGACTTCCTTGTGAACGGGAAGCC
>CAUQVG010000049.1:0-6848 GCA_963521685.1 uncultured Selenomonas sp. | reverse complement strand
GTCTGGCGAATGCGATGAACGATATGGAGCGGCATCTGCGCGAGGGTGCGCAGGAACGCAGCCGTCTCCTCCGGCACATCATCACGGCGCAGGAGGCGGAGCGCAAGCGGATCGCGATGGAGCTGCACGATGAGAGCGGGCAGACGCTGACGGCGCTGCTGTTCTCCCTGCGTGCGCTCGCGAATGAGACGGACGATGAGAATATGCAGAAGGCGCTGCTCGCGATCCGCGATGAGACGGCAGATACGCTCACGCGGCTGCGCAGTCTCGCGGTGGAGCTGCGCCCGCCGGCGCTGGATGAGCTCGGGATCGAGGCGGCGCTCGAGAAGCTGGTCGCGGACTACCGGCGCAAGCACGCGGTGGACATCGAGCTCACGTGCACGGTTAAGGCGGTGCCCGGCGATGTGGAGAGCCTGGCGGTCTATCGGATCGTGCAGGAGTGCCTGACGAATATTGTGCGGCATTCCCAAGCGACGCGGGCACAGATCCGGCTGACCGCAGGTGCACGCATCGTGCTCTATGTGAAGGACAACGGCATCGGGATCACACAGGAACGCATCCGCGCGGCACGGCGGGAGAACCATCTGGGGATCTATGGGATCTCCGAGCGCGTGCGCCTGCTCGCGGGGCGCATGGAACTTTCCGCAGAGCCGCCGGAGTGGACGACGGTATATCGCATTGAGCTGCGTGGAAAGGGGGAAGTGGACGGATGAATCTGATGATTGTGGACGACCATTTGCTGATCCGCGCGGGGATGAAGCTGTTGCTCAGGAATACGCCTGCCTATACGGTGACGGCGGAGGCGGAGAGCGGAGAGGAGGCACTGCGCCTGCTCGCGGAGCAGCCGATCGACCTCGTGATCATGGACATCTCAATGCCGGGGATGGGCGGGCTCGCCTGCATCCGCGAGATCCGCGCGCGCTTCCCCGCGGTGAAGATCCTCGTGCTGAGCATGCACGAGGACGAGGAGTATATCTACAAGGCGATGCAGTACGGGGCGATGGGCTATCTGCCCAAGACCTCGGCGGACGATGAGCTGTTCGATGCGCTGGAGGCGCTCGCCGAGGGGCGGCGCTACCTCAGCCCGAACGCCCAGCAGTCGCTCATGGACATCATGTTCCGCCCCGCAGAGGAGGAGGCGCCGGAGGATCCGCGCAGCCTCCTCACCGAGCGGGAGCGGGAGGTGTTCGGCGCACTGATCCACGGCTACACGATCACGGAGATCGCCGAGCGGCTGCATCTCAGCGTCAAGACGGTGGACACGCATAAGTCGCATATCTACGCGAAGCTGAACTGCCGCCGGCGCAGTGAGCTCGTCTCGCTCGCCCTGCAGCACGGCCTTTTGCAGTAGAACGCACACGGCATCAAAAGAACCCACATCGGAATTTTTCTGATGTGGGTTCTTGTATTTCTGATGGAAAAATGGGGAGAACTCTGAGGGAAAAACAGAACTTTGCCGATGGTTTACGAGGTTTGCATTCGCTATACTGGGCATAATATGAAAAATTTGTGAAGGAGATGATGCATATGTCAATTTTCTCACCGGCGCCGCACATCGACCGGCTGCCCGCCGATCAGGTTGACGAGCGGTACAAGGCGCTCCGACGGCAGGTCTTCCTCGGGACGTTCATCGGCTACGCGACCTTTTACCTGATTCGCAAGAACTTCAGTCTCGCGATGCCCTACATGATTCAGGACTATGGTTACTCCAAGGCGGATCTTGGCATTGTCCTGACCATGCTGTCGGTTGCATACGGCGTGAGCAAGTTCGTCATGGGCAACATCTCGGACCGCTCGAATCCGAAGTATTTTGCCACGCTGGGGCTCCTCCTCAGCGCGCTCGTAACGCTCATGTTCGGCGTTGTGCCGGGGGTCATGACGAGCATCCCGATCATGTGCGCCCTGAGCTTCATGAACGGCTGGTTCCAGGGGATGGGCTACCCGCCGTATGCAAAGTCCATGGTGACGTGGTTCTCCCAGACCGAGCGCGGTGCGTGGTGGTCGTGGTGGAACGTCTCACACAACCTCGGCGGCGGTCTGATCGCGCCGCTGGCGACGCTCGGCATAGCAATCTTCGGCACATGGAACAGCATCTTCTTCTTCCCGGCGATGATCTCCATTGTGCTGGCATTCGTTACCTTCTTCCTCCTGCACGACACGCCGCAGTCCTGCGGTCTGCCGCCCATCGAGGAGTACAAGCACGACTATCCGAAGGAGCACGGCGCCGTTATGGAAAGGCAGATGACGGCGAAAGAAGTTCTGATGAAGTACATCCTCAAGAACAAGCTGCTCTGGTATCTGGCGATCGCGAACATCTTCGTCTACTTCATCCGCTACGGCGTCGTCGACTGGGCGCCGACCTACCTCGCGGCGGTCAAGGGCTTCTCCAAGGAGAGCTCGCGCTGGGCGTACTTCCTCTACGAGTGGGCGGGCATCCCAGGTATGCTCGTGAGCGGCTACCTGAGCGACCGCGTGTTCCGCGGACGGCGCGCACCTGCGACGATGATCTTTATGACGCTCGTCATCATTGCGATCCTCGTCTACTGGTTCAACCCGCCCGGCAACATCCTCGTCGACAACCTCGCGCTGATCGCGATCGGCTTCCTCATCTACGGGCCGGTCATGATGATCGGTCTGCAGGCGGCGGACATGGTGCCGCGCGTTGCAACCGGCGGCGCGACCGGGCTCACGGGGCTCATGGGCTACATCATCGGCTCCGCGTTCGCGGGCGTCTACATGGGCTTCGTCGTCGACCACTTCGGCTGGACAGGCGGCTTCATGAGTCTCCTCGCCTCCTGCGTCCTCTCGATCTTCTTCCTCTTCATGACCATGGGCGGGAAGAAAGCAGCCTGAACATAATCGATACAGCTGCGCCTGTCCCTCTCCGGGGCAGGCGCTTTTTGTCCGGTTTTGCTGATCCGTGGAATCGGCGCAGAAAATCTGCGCGACCTGTCATTTGTTACAGTACACTCCCTGCGCGGCAGATGATATAATCGAAATGGAAGAGCTCCTGCGAGAGGAGTGCATGGTTTCGACTGAAAAGGTAAGCGAGAGAGATTCGTTCACGTTCGTGAGGAGGAATGATCATGGCTTTTTGTCAAAACTGCGGCAGCCAGCTGAGCGCGGGGGCACGGTTCTGCACGAACTGCGGCGAGGGCATTGCCGGAGCTGCGCAGCCGTCTGCGCCGCCTGCAGACGCTGCGCCCGCACCGCACAATCCCGCACTGCAGACGCCGCCAGAGGCTTCGGCTCCGCCGCCCCTGCAATATGCGGCGCCAACGCCGCCGCCCCCGTCGCAGCATCCGTCCGCAGAGGCTTCGGCGCGTAGCGGCAGTATCGCTGCGGGCGCTGCTGCAGCGGTCGGCGGTGTGCTCGGCGGCATGGGCGGACAGCCGCAGCAGACGTCGGCACCGGAACCGCCTCCGCAGGCACCGTATCAGACGGCGCCGCTCCCGTATCAGCCGGATCCGCATGGAGGAGCACAGGGCGGTCCGCAGGCGCAGAGGGCAGAGATCAAGGAGCTGTTCTTTACGGTGCAGGGCCGCCTGAACCGCAAGCCCTTTCTCCTGCGCGGTCTCGTGCTCGGCATTCTCTCATTGATTCTGTCCTCGGTGATGGGGGGCTTGGCAGAGACCAGCTCTACGGTGCTGCATCTCGTGTCGCTGCTGATGCTCCCGCTGATCCTGGTCTGCGCCGCCGGCTCCCTTACGCTCATCATCCGCCGCTGGCATGACCTCGGGAGGAGCGGATGGTTCACCCTGCTTCTGCTCATCCCGCTTTTGAACTTCCTCGTCATGCTCTATCTCTGGTTCGTGCGCGGAACGGCCGGGCCGAATGCGTACGGCGAGGACCCTCTGGGATAGGGGAGGCAGAGTCCGTTCATTGAGAAAAAAATATCCTTTGGGAGAAAATGTTCTCTCAAAGGATATTTTTGTATGCGGCGCCTCTTGCGCCAAATCCCGCCGTATCAGAGACTATCGTCTCGGCTGCACGGCACTCACATAGACACAGCGGCAGAGCAGGGCGGCGATACCGGCAATCGCCGCGCCGATGTAGCCGATGTGGGCGAGGTGGCCGTCCCCCGCCGCGAGCCCGCCGATGTACGTTCCGCTGCCGATGCCGAGGTTGAAGATGCCTGAGTAGATCGCCGTCGCAACGGTCGATGCGTCGCGCGGGACCGTTGCGAGAACCTCCGCCTGGAACATCGTGTTGTAGAGCGTTGCGAGTATCCCGAGCAGCATCGTGAGCACGATCATCGTGCCGACGGAGATGGATGCCGCCTGCCAGAGGAAGAGCATGACCGCGACTCCCACGAGACACCAGCGCAGCAGGAAAAAGCGGCGCTTTCCATACATCCTGGAGAAAACGAGGCTCGCGAGGATGCCGCTGACACCGAGCAGCATGAGTGCCGCCGTAATAAGATCGGGCGAGAACGCCGCGACATTGTGCAAGAACGGTTCGATGTAGCTGTACATCGTGAAGTACGCCGTTGCAAAGAGTGCCGTCATGATGTAAATGCACGCAAGTGCAGGCTGGCGGATGAGCGACGGCAGTTCGCCGATGGTGAACCCCTCTCCCGGTGCCCGTTTCGGCAGGAGAAGCGCGAGATAGACAAACGCGATGGCGGCAACCACGGCGAGCAGCAGGAACGTCATGCGCCACCCCGCCGCCAGACCGATCACACGCCCGAGCGGGAGCCCGACAATCGTCGCGACGGAGCTGCCCGTCACGATCATGCTGAGCGCCATCGGCCGATGCTCGCGCGTCACGAGACGCGTCGCAAGCGGTGCGGCAATCGACCAGAAAATCGAGTGCGCGCAGGCGACGATGATGCGTGCGCCGAGCAGCATATCATAGCTCGACGCGAGTCCCGAGACGAGCTGCCCGAGGCCGAAGAGCGCGACCATCAGGAGCAGGAGCCGCTTCAGCTCCATGCGGCAGGTCAGCAGCATGAGCGGCAGCGAGAGCAGCGCGACCACCCACGCATAGATCGTGATCATCTGCCCCGTCGCCGCCTCCGTCATGGAGAACGACTCCGAGATATCAATGAGCAGGGCGATCGGTATGAACTCGGATGTGTTGAAGATAAATGCGGCAATCGTAATGCCGAGCAGCGCCATATATTGACGCATTGGAATTCTCATAGCAAAGCCCCCATGTCTAAATACGTTCCCTCATTATGGGACGGAGACAGGGGAAATGCAAGAAAAAAGTGTAGTCAAAAAATTCGCTATGCAGCGCACAGTTTATGCGGCCTCGTTCTCCTCGGCCAAGTCCACCTCGCGCAGCAGGGAGGACTCCATCAGATTCGTGATGCGGTCGGGGAGCTTGTACTGGATGCCGCCGCCCAGGCGTCCGAACCACGGAGCGATCTTCCCCTTCTGCACGCCGTCGATCGGGCGCTCGACGCGGTAGACGTGGAAGTCGCCCTCACTCGTCGTGCTCGGCAGTGCCCGCTCCTCGAACGTCATGCCGTCCGGCGAGACGTAGCGTCCGCCGGGCCCTCCGTAGCGCGTCAGCACATTGCCCGCAGGCAGCGTGACGGTCACGATCAGACCGACCGCGCCGTCGTTGCTCGGGTAGATCGGCCGTCCATCGTCGGCGTAGAAGCGCGCCTCGCCCGTTCTGCCCGGCGTGTAGGGCAGCCCCTGCTCGGCGGCGAGACCCGCGATAAACTCATCCGTCGGCGGGGCGAAGTTGTAGTACATCTGCCAGTAGGAGGGACTCTGCTCTTTCGCAGACACCTGCGCAGCATACGCCGTCTGCCCGACGGAGAGCCCCGCGTCCGGTACCGGGGCCGGCGTTCCGAGGGCGGCGCCGATGAGGAAGAACACGGCAGTGATCATGCGGATCGGAGAGAACATTTTCATTGAAATTGCTCCTTTCTGGATATTCGTATAATTTAGCACCTCTATCATATACTGAAACGTAAAAAAAGGCAATCAAAGGATTGTTCACGAGCCGATGGTGGGTGTCTCACATGACGTTTTTGGGACGTCACAATCGCCAAAAGAGCCCCGCTGCTGACGGCGGGGCTCTTTGAACGCCGGGAGAAAACGCCCGCAGCCTCTTTATTTCGCGGCCCCTGCGCTCCTTTGCACCGCCTGATCCTGCGCATTGCGGAGGCAGGTGCCGAAGTAGTGTGCGAGATTCTTCTCCATCACAGCGGGATTTGTTTCGCTTGATGAGGAACCGGGATTATCGGCGAGCGCCGCAGCCCAGTCGTTCGGCCCCTTCAGCGTGAAGGACGCGGCGAAGACCGCCTGCGTCAGATCCGTTTCGTTCGGCGGCAGATAGTAGAATGTGATCTTGCGCCCGTACAGTGCGGAGAGGACCGCACCGTCCCCGTTTGGACGATAGAGTGCGTGGAGCTTCCTGCAGACCGCTGCCATATCCGCGCCCTGTGCGCCGTCCGTGACAAAGATAAAGTCGCCCTCGTCAAACAGCGACACCTCCCGCTCGAGGTGTTTGCGTTTCGTCCCCGAATGAATCAGTGCCTCCGCCTCCTCGGCACGCGCGGTGCGAAAGCCGTACGCTTCCGTCATCTGCCCGATCTCTGCATTCAGATGCGCGGCGTAGCCCTCGGCATAGGCGAAGAGTGCGTCCGTGTCCCGCTCCGCGCCCGGCCGCGGGAGCTCGGGCCTGCGGACGACGGTATGTGCGGAAAAGATGAAATCATTCGCCGTATCGCGCAGCGTGTAGATGCGCCGCTCAAACGGCTTTTCCTTCTCGACCTGCGTCTCCACGAGAACGAGGCGCGGCCTGCAGGAGGAAAACGCCTCCTCCGTCATCGCGATCACATCGTCCGGCGTATACGGATCGCTGCCCTCTGTCGCCAGCGTCGATGA
>CAUQVG010000048.1:0-7883 GCA_963521685.1 uncultured Selenomonas sp. | reverse complement strand
AATGGATGCGGAGCAGAGAAGCATTGCGGATAATGCAAGAATCTTGATTTTCTTTTGCAAGCAAACACTTCCTTCCACATATACTCAAAGAAAATCCCTGAGCATGTTAAACGGTTTCTTTCATAAATATTGGCTGTGAGAAACCAATAAGCCGAGTTCTGTTCCGCCATAGAGGCGGCGACAATCATTTATCTGGGACACCTGTTGCCAGATGCCTCAAGCGACACTACCCGGAAGGTCGACGGGCCGTCTTAACCCTTCCCTATTTGGTCTTGCTCCATGTGGGGTTTACCAAAGCCAGCCAGTCACCTGACTGCTGGTGCGCTCTTACCGCACCTTTCCACCCTTACCGATGAGATCGGCGGTATAAATTTCTATGGCACTATCCCTAAGGTCACCCTCGCTGGACGTTATCCAGCACACTGCCCTGCGGAGCTCGGACTTTCCTCATCCATGCCGTAAGGAACGGACGCGATTGTCTCGGCTTCTCATACCAACGGAAAGATTATACCACATGTGGGGTACAGGTGTCAAAAACCCCTTAACCCCTTGTGATATATGGGATGGAAGCAATACTTACGAACAGAAATCTCATTTTGTCGAGAAAAACTTTCATAATGGTCATATCCATGCTTTTGCTATAAGTTCCTTGATGTTGGAAAGTTTATTCTCATGCAAATAACATCCAAGTCCGTCACAAATTTTCATCGTGACCGCAGGATCTGTAAAGTTCGCGGTTCCGACCGCAACGGCAGAGGCACCCGCAAGAAAGAATTCAACAGCATCCTGCCACGAGGCTATCCCCCCCATGCCAATCACCGGAATCCGAACAGCATGTGCTACGTCCCAGACCATGCGTACGGCAACGGGTTTGACTGCGGGGCCCGAAAGCCCTCCCGTACAATTCCCGAGCACAGGCTGACGGCGATTGATATCGATCTGCATACCGATGAGTGTATTGATGAGCGAGATCATATCTGCCCCTGCTGCCTCGACGGCAAGTGCCATTTCCGTAATACTCGTGACATTCGGAGAAAGTTTAACTATGACCGGCTTCTCAGACGCTGCTGCGACTGCGCGCACAACATCCGCTGCCGCACGCGGATCCGTTCCAAAGACGATGCCGCCCTCCTTGACATTCGGACAAGAGATATTGATCTCGAGTGCAGTGACTCCTGGGACATTCAGCCGCTCTGCAAGTTTTGCATAGTCATCCACTGAACTGCCGGAGATATTGACAATAATATTCATACCATATGGCTGAATGCGCGGAAGAATCTCCGTCAGAAAGCAATCTACCCCGGGATTCTCCAGTCCAATGCAGTTGAGCATCCCCTGCGGGGTTTCTGCGATGCGGACTCCGTCATTACCGCGACGCGGCATAAGTGTCGTGCCCTTGACCATGACACCGCCAAGCCGCGCAAGATCGACAAAATCCGCGAACTCCTCGCCAAACCCGAACGTTCCTGATGCCGTTAGGACAGGCGTACGCATATCGATGCCCGCAATATTCGTACGGAGCAAATCGTCATAGATGTACGTCTTTGTATTATGAGGCATAGTACACCTCCGCAGCAGGAAAGACGGGACCGTCCTTGCAGACCTTGCGCCGCCCGCTTCGCGTATCCACGGCACAGGAGAGGCAGGCACCAAGTCCGCATGCCATGCGCTTTTCAAGCGAAACCTCGCAGGGAATTCCATACTCCCCTGCAATCGCAGCAACTCGCTCCATCATGATCGGCGGCCCACAAACAGCAATGCCGTCGTAGTCCCCCTTAGCCAGGAGTTCCGGCAGGAGTGTTGTCACAAAGCCCTGTACGCCATACGAACCGTCATCGGTCGTAATGAAGCATTCACACACATGAGGACGATAGATATCCTCCCAAAAAACTTCCTCCCGTGTGCGTCCGCCGATCAGAACGGAGACATTCGGATGCTCTGCCGCAAAGAAAAGCAGCGGGGTGAGCCCCATCCCCCCTCCGACAAGCAGGGGGTGCTTCAGCGCGGTATCAAATCCGTTCCCGAGGGGGCCGAGTACGGAGAGCGAGATTCCGTTAGGAGCTGTCGCCAATCCTTCCGTACCGATCCCTACCTGCCGATAGATCAGGCGAATCCATCCCTCTGTGCGCGAGACCTCAGCGATGCCGAGCGGACGGCGCAGGAACCCCGCATCCGACGGTACAGAGATCTGTACGAACTGCCCCGGCAGAGCAGTGGATGCAATCAGCGGTGAGGCAAGTGTCAGTATATCGACTCCCGGAATCGGAACTTTATGAGAAAGGATCTGTGCCTCCTCGATTACCTTAGGCAAGCTCATCCCCTCCGCCGACATAGTCTTGAATCGCGAGTGTATAGACAAGGCGGCGATTCCGCATGAACTCGAGCACGCGCAGAACCTCCCATGCAGTGTCAAGCGAGGTGAGGCAGGCAATGCCATGCTCCACAGTTGCACGGCGGATCTTGAAGCCGTCACGCGCAGAGTGTTTTCCCTGCGTCAGTGTATTGATGACCATGTTGATCTTGCCGCTCTTAATCATCTCAATGATGTCAGAGCTCCGCTCATGCACCTTGCCGACCACTTCCACGTCAATGCCAAGAGAGGCAATTGCCTTTGCTGTACCCTCCGTCGCCACGATATCGAAGTTAAACTCGGAGAACGCCTTTGCAAGCTGCTTCAACTCCTCCTTATCCTTGTTCGCGACCGTGAAGAGAAGGCACCCCTTCGTCGGGATATTCAGTCCCGATCCGACGATTGCCTTGTAGAGCGCACGCGCATAGTGATAGTCGACGCCCATGACCTCACCCGTCGACTTCATCTCAGGCCCAAGAGAGATATCGACATCCGTCATCTTTGCAAATGAGAAAACGGGTGCCTTGACCGCAACATAAGGACGAGGCGGAATCATGCCCGAGTGGAAGCTGAGTTCCTTGAGTGTCGCTCCCATTGCCACCTGCGTTGCAACACCGACCATGTTGACGTTCGTAATCTTGGACAGGAAAGGCACGGTACGGCTTGAGCGAGGATTGACTTCGATGATAAAAACCTCATCGCGCGCGACCACGAACTGGATGTTTAGCAGTCCCTTGACGTGAAGCGCAACGGCGAGACGCTTCGTATAGTCGATGATGGTATAGATCACGCGCGCGGGCAGCGTCTGCGGCGGATAGACTGCGATGCTGTCGCCCGAGTGAATGCCGGCACGTTCGATATGCTCCATGATACCGGGGATGACAACATCCACACCATCGGAAATCGCGTCTACCTCCACTTCGGTCCCCTGCATATAGCGGTCAACGAGCACAGGGTGATCCGGCGTTACCTTGACCGCGCGGCTCATATAGTCACGCAGTTCCTCCTCATTGTAGACAATCTCCATCGCGCGCCCGCCGAGGACGTAGGAGGGGCGCACCATGACAGGATAGCCGATGCGGGAAGCACCTGTCACCGCATCCTCAAGATTTGTCACACTAATCCCCTCGGGGCGCGAAATCCCCGTCTGCGTCAGCACCTCATCGAAGCGCTCGCGATCTTCGGAGCGGTCAATATCATTGACGGATGTACCATAGACACGGAGCCCTGCACGTTCAAGTTCTGCCGCGAGATTGATTGCTGTCTGACCTCCGAACTGGACGATGACGCCGTCCGGCTTTTCCTTGTCAACGATGTTGAGCACGTCTTCCACGGTCAGCGGCTCAAAATAGAGACGATCAGAGATGTCGAAATCCGTACTCACCGTCTCCGGGTTGTTGTTGATGATGATGGCTTCAATACCCATTTCGCGCAGTGCCCAGACCGAGTGAACCGAGCAATAATCAAATTCAACGCCCTGTCCGATGCGGATGGGGCCGGAACCGAGCACAATCACCTTTTTCCGATTCGAAACAGAAACCTCGTCCTCTGTTCCCCGGAATGTGGAGTAATAGTACGGTGTCATCGCCTCGAACTCGGCAGCACACGTATCGACCATCTTATAGCAGGGCAGAATATTGTGACTGCGGCGCATGGTGCGGATCTCATCGCGCGTCTTCTTCGTGAGTTCGGCAATGGAGACATCGGCAAGACCGACCCATTTCGCCGCTGCGAGCAGCTTCGGTGTGAGCGGAGCTGAGACAAGCTGATTCTCCACATCTGTGATATGCTTCAGCTTGTGGATGAACCACTTGTCCACCTTCGTGATATCCGAAATCGCATCGACCGTCAGCTTGCCGCGCCGCAGAGCCTCAGCTATGACAAAGATGCGCTCGTCATTGACCGCAGAGAGCTGCTTCTCTACACGTTCGTCATCCCAGTCGGCAAAGCGGTCGATATAGAGGCGATTCACACCAATCTCAAGAGAACGCACTGCTTTGAGGATTGCTCCCTCAAAGCTGCGGTCAATGGACATTACCTCGCCGGTAGCCTTCATCTGTGTGCCGAGTGTATGGTCTGCATAGATAAATTTATCAAATGGCCAGCGTGGGAACTTCACCACGCAGTAGTCAATCGTCGGCTCGAAGCACGCCTTTGTCTTCTTCGTCACGGAGTTGACAATCTCGTCGAGCGTGTATCCAATCGCTATCTTTGAGGATACCTTTGCAATCGGATAGCCCGTCGCTTTCGATGCGAGCGCCGAGGAACGGCTGACACGCGGGTTGACTTCGATTACATAGTATTTATTGCTTTTCGTGTCGAGCGCATATTGGGCGTTGCAGCCTCCCTCGATGCCCAGTTCACGAATAATCCTGATGCTTGCACTGCGCAGCATTTGATATTCACAATCTGTCAATGTCTGTGCAGGAGCAACAACAATACTGTCGCCTGTATGAACACCGACAGGATCAAAGTTCTCCATGCTGCAAACGGTGATGCAGTTGTCCTTGCCGTCACGGATGACCTCGAACTCGATTTCCTTCCATCCGGCAACGCTGCGTTCAATGAGTACCTGACCAATCATTGAATAGTTCAGGCCTTTGATCACCGTGGCAATGAGTTCTTCTTCGTTTTCTGCAATTCCTCCGCCTGTACCACCCATTGTATACGCAGGGCGTACAATGACTGGATAACCGATGGTATTTGCAAACTCAACAGCTGCACGGACATCCTCGACAATCGTACTCTCTGGGATTGGCTCGCCGAGCTTCTCCATCGTCTCTTTGAAGCGCTCGCGATCCTCCGCCTTTTCGATAGCGTCGAGCGAGGTGCCGAGCAGCTCCACATTGTGCACTGCCAGAACTCCCTTCTCGGCAAGCTGAACCGCAAGGTTCAGGCCCGCTTGTCCGCCGAGCGTCGCAAGCAGACCGTCGGGCTTCTCCTTGGAGATGATCTCCTCGAGAAACTCCACTGTCAGCGGCTCGATGTAGACACGATCGGCGATATTCGTATCCGTCATAATGGTTGCGGGATTGCTGTTGACAAGCACAACCTCGAGACCATCTTCTTTCAGTGCACGGCACGCCTGCGACCCCGCATAATCAAACTCCGCCGCCTGTCCAATGATGATGGGACCGGAGCCGATGACCATAACCTTTTTCAGATTTTCTTTGCGCGGCATACGTCACTCACCCTTCATCAGATTCCAGAACTCATCAAAGAGATACATATTATCGTCCGGTCCCGGCGCAGCCTCCGGATGATACTGCACGGAGAAAATAGGAAGGCTTGTATGACGAAGTCCTTCAATGGTATCATCATTGACATTTACATGGGTAACTGCTAATGGGGTCCCTTCAAGAGAGGAAGAGTCAACTGCGTAGCCGTGGTTTTGCGCGGAGATGTGTACCTTGCCTGTCTTTAGATTCTTGACCGGCTGATTGCCGCCGCGATGGCCGAACTTCATCTTGTATGTCTTTGCACCGAAGGCAAGCGCGAGCAGCTGATGTCCGAGACAGATGCCGAAGATCGGTTTCTTCCCTGCGAGTTTATGAACTTCCTTTACAATCTCCGGCACATCTGTCGGATCGCCGGGACCGTTCGAGAGAAATACGCCGTCCGGATTCAGCGCAAGCACCTCGTCCGCGCTCGTATAGGCGGGTACAACAGTCACCTTCGCCCCAATACGGTTGATATTCTGCAGAATGCTGCGCTTGACGCCAAAATCCATCGCCACGATATGCGGTGCATCGGGCGTCTCTGTTTCGAGCGTATAGCTCTCCGGTGTTGTGACAACCTCAACTACATTGCGCGGGAGTTCTTCTTTTTGCAGTGATGTGATTTCGGCTTCCGGCAAATCTGCCGGAACGATCACTCCTTTCATCGCGCCTTCCGAGCGAATATGGCGCGTAATCGCCCTTGTATCTACGTTATATAGACACGGAATATTATTTTCTGTCAAAAAGTCTGTCAGTGTCTCTTCGCACTGCCAGTTGTTCGGTACATCGCAGAGTTCCCCGATCACGAACCCACGCACAAAGGACTTTCGTGACTGCATGAATTTCACCGCCGCACCGTAATTCCCGATCAGCGGATACGTCATCGTGAGAATTTGTCCGCAGAAGGAAGGATCGGTCAGACTCTCCTGATATCCCGTCATCGTGGTGGTAAACACGACCTCCCCCACGGCTCTCGCATCACTGCATAATAGTTTGCCCGCATAGACGGAACCGTCCTCCAATATCAGTTTTCCTTTCATACGATTATGACCCCATCCTTCATAACAATCTTACCATTGACCAAAGTGAGTACCGCTTTTCCCTTGAGTTCACGTCCGATGAACGGAGAGTGCCTGCCCCTTGTATAGAACTCCTTCGCGTCGACTGTCCAGACGAGATCAGGGTCAATCACTGTGACATCGGCGGGAACGCCTTCTCCAAGTGTTCCCGCATTCAGTTGAAACACACGTGCAGGGGCATAGGTCATGCGCTCGATCAATGTCGCGAGCGGAATTTTGCCCGTGTGGACAAGATCAGTCAGAAGCACGCCGAGCGCTGTTTCAAGGCCCGGGAAGCCACTGGGAGCGTAGATATACTCACGATCCTTTTCCTCCGGCGCATGCGGCGAGTGATCAGTGACGATCATATCGATCGTTCCGTCAAGAAGTCCGGCGACCATTGCTTGAACATCCTTTGCCGTACGCAGCGGCGGGTTGACCTTTGTTGAGCTGTCACGCGGATCGACACATTCGTCTGTCATCGTGAGATGGTGCGGCGTAACCTCCGTTGTAGCATGCACACCGCGCGCCTTTGCTTCACGGACGAGCTGAACCGCACGCCCTGAGCTGATATGTGCAACGTGTACATGAGCACCCGCGTATTCGGCAAGCATGATATCGCGTGCAACCGCGATGTCCTCCGCCACAATTGGACGCCCCTTAATGCCAAGCATGGCACTTCTGTGTCCCTCGTTCATTGCACCGTCTTCAACAAGAGAGGGGTCCTCCTCATGATTGATGATTGCCTTGTTGAACGGGACGAGATAGTCGTACGCGCTGAGCAGTACTTTTGCCGAGGGGTCAAAATGACCATCGTCCGAGAACGCAACCGCTCCTGCCTGGACCATATCGCCGAGTTCGGCGAGTTCCTTCCCCTCCTGATTCTTCGTCACTGCTCCGATGATGCGGATATGGATGACGGCAGCCTCTTCGGCGCGCTTTATGAGACTTGTGACAAGTGCGGCATCATCCACGACAGGCCTTGTATTCGGCATTGTCGCAATCGTGGTATACCCTCCCGCCGCACCTGCACGTGAGCCCGAGGCAAAATCCTCCTTCGCCTCCTGCCCCGGCTCGCGGAGATGTGTGTGCATATCGATAAAACCGGGGGTAACAATTTTTCCGGAGGCATCATAGACCTCGGCACCGTCCGCACGCAAATCTTTCCCAACCTGACGGATGACACCGTCCTCAATGAGGATATCACAGATTTCATCTCGCTGTGCGGCGGGGTCGATCACCCGACCGCCCTTCAAA
>CAUQVG010000047.1:0-9190 GCA_963521685.1 uncultured Selenomonas sp. | reverse complement strand
GTGACACACAATCTCGGCGTTGCCGCCTATATGTCGGATCAGATCATGGTCATGCAGAACGGCAGTGTTGTTGAGCACGGCACTGCCGAAGAGGTGATTGAGCACGCACAGAAGGACTACACAAAAGAACTTCTGCGTGCAGTGCCGCAGATTGGAGGGGAGCGTTATGACAGCATCGGCGCGTGAGACAATTCTGCGCATCGAACACCTGACGAAGCGCTTTCCTCTGGAGGGCGGCAGGGTGCTCACGGCATGCGATGACGTGACTTTCCCCGTCTATCGGGGAGATATTCTCGGCATTGTCGGTGAGAGCGGCTGCGGAAAGAGTACACTGGTGCGCACATTGATGCAGCTGCATCCGCCTTCGGAGGGGCAGATCTTCTTTAAAGAGCAGGAGATCACCGGACTCAAGGGCGAGGATGCGCGCAATATGCGGCGCAACATCCAGATGGTGTTTCAGGACCCGACGACCTCGTTCAATCCGAAGATGAAGATCAAGGACATCATCTGCGAACCGCTCCAGAACTTTGGCCTTCTCGAAGGAAGTGCGCGGGACAAGGCTGCAGAGCTGCTGCGTCTCGTTGATCTGCCCGAGGAGTTCGCTGAACGCTACCCCGCAAACATGAGCGGCGGACAGCGTCAGCGCGTAGGGATCGCGCGTGCGCTTGCGCTCGAGCCTGAGATTCTGGTCTGCGATGAGGCAACGAGTGCACTCGATGTTTCCGTACAGGAAACAATCGTGGAGCTGCTTGTCCGCATCCAGCGCGAGCGGAATCTGACGATTCTCTTTATTTGCCACGATCTTGCGCTTGTCTCGCGTCTCTGCACCCGTGTTGTCGTCATGTACTTCGGCAAGGTTGTAGAGGAGCTGGACGGGAAAGATCTCGCACAGGCGAAGCATCCGTACACGCAAAAGCTTCTGAAGTCCGTGTTCACCCTTCTGCCGAAGGGCAAGGCCCCGCGCATCGAAGTCCCGGAGATGGAGATGCCGGATCAGGTCACAAACGCAGGATAATTCCAAATGAAAAACCCGGCGAAAACTCGCCGGGTTTTTTGATGCGGTGATTTGTACTGCTTACTGAAGCGCTTTCTTCAGCGTCTCCATGTTCTTGCGCATGGTGTCGAGATATGCCGTCTTTGCAGCGGGTGTTGCCTCGCCGGTGACAACGGGGTCAAGCGTGTAGATCTTTGCGCCTGTCTCGCGCGCAATGGTCTCGGCTGCGGCAGGGGAGTACTGCGGCTCTGTGAAGAGAACCTTCGAGGGGAGCGCATTGACCTGTTCGATCGTCTCCTGGAGCTCCGTCGGCGTCGGCTCCGTGCCGGGCTCGCGCTCGATGACACCGATGATGTTGAAATTGAACTCCTTTGCGAAGTAGGGGAATGCCTCATGGAATGTTACGATATCCTTGTGCGGAACGTTGTCGAGGGCCGCATGCATCTCCGTCTTGAGTGCCGTGAGCTTCTCAATGTATGCCGCCGCGTTCTTTTCATAGGCATCTGCGTGGGCAGGGTCTGCTTCCTTCAGCTGATCTGCGATATTGCGCACCTGCTGGATGGCATCCGTGACGCTGAGCCAGACGTGCGGGTTGTCGCCCTCCTCATCATGGATGAGCTCGATGCCGCGTGAGGCATCGATGACCTTCAGCTTCTTCTGCTGTTCGGTTACCTTGTCCATGAAGTCCTCCATGCCTGCACCGTTGATGATGAAGGCATCGGCATTCTCGAGGGTCTTCATATCCTCGGTCATGAGCTGGTAGTCATGGAGACAGCCGGTCTGCGGCTTTGTCATGTTGTGGACCTCAACGCCGTCGATTCCGTCGGTGATATTGATCGCTGCAACATACATCGGATAAAACGAGGTGACAATACGGAACGGCTCTGCTGTCTTCTTATCCGCCGGCTGATCCGCTGTCTTGGTTCCGGAGCCGCACCCGACAAGGGCAACGGAGAGAACCAGGAGCAGGAGTGATAGAATTTTTGCTGCGCTGCGCATGGGTAATAGATCTCCTTAAACTTTGAACATTTGGTAGATTGGGTTAAATCTCGCAAAAGAACTATAACGCAAACTGAGATAGAATGTCAATACGATCAGGAAGAAAATATAAATATTTTCTATTGAACAATACTATATATATAAATTTGTTCATTTATTCAATAAAATTTATCCAACGAATCTGTTTTGGATTATTGTCCGGATTGGAGTATAATATGGAGGAAAATTTACGACTCGTACATGGATGCCGGTGCGTTCAGCGCCGGATGATTTCTCCGGAAAGGAACATATATGAATTACCGCAGGCTTGGAAATTTGAAGATTTCATCGGTCGGGCTTGGATGCATGGGGATGAGCCAAAGCTACGGAGCCCCCGCGGATAGGGGACAGATGCGCGAGCTGATTGCCGCTGCCGTAGATATGGGGATTACGCATTTTGATACGGCAGAGGTGTACGGTACTCCTGACGATCCGCATGACAATGAGTGTCTGGTCGGAGCAGCACTTGCACCCTATCGGGATAAAGTTGTTGTCGCAACAAAGTTTGGCATTCGCTTCGATATGCGTCTGTTGAAGGAAGGGAAAAGCCCCATTGTTCCGGATGCCCGGCCGGAGACAATACGCATGTCGGTGGATGGCTCCCTGCAGAGGCTCGGCACAGACTGGATCGATCTCTACTATCAGCACCGCGTTGACCCGAAGATTCCCGTCGAAGAAGTTGCGGGTGTGATGGGGGAGCTCATCAAGGAAGGAAAGATTCGTCATTGGGGAATTTCCGAGGCGACGGAGGAAGACATTCGACGTGCACATGCCGTCTGCCCGCTCACAGCGGTACAGAATCGTTACTCCATGATGGCGCGTTCATACGAGACCCTCTTTCCCGTTCTTGAGGAGCTGAATATCGGTTTTGTTGCCTTCTCTCCGTTTGCAAACGGGGTGCTCACAGGCGCTTATGGAAAGGATACCGCATTTGGGCCGGGAGATATGCGGATGAATATGCCGCAGTTCAGTGCGGAAGCAATGGAGAAGAACAGATATCTTCTCACGTTTTTGTGCGATATTGCCGAGGAGAAGAACGCCTCGAGCGGGCAGATTGCGCTCGCGTGGATGCTTTCTAAGAAACCCTACATTGCGGCGATCCCGGGGACGCGCAAACATGCACGGCTTGCAGAAAATGCAGGGGCCGCGGATGTTTTGCTTACAAGCGGGGAGATCGCGGCCATTGATGAGCGTCTGAACAAAATTCCAATGTCCGGCGTGTTCGGTGTAAATTCTTCTAAAGTATGATAAATATCACAGATATGTGATAGATTTTATATATGATATAAAATAAGAAAAAGATGTTCGGAATTTCATGCAGATATTCTGAGCATCTTTTTCTTTTCAATTAATCTGCCGATATGAACGGAATTCATTTTTGAAATAGACTAAAACTATAAAAAGAGTTAATATGAAATAAGTATTTCATTTTCCTTTCAGAGACGTGTTAAAATAAATCAAAGTTATGAGAGGAATATATTATGGTTGAAATTCATCTAAATCATGTCAGCCAGGTATTTGAGGGGCGCGCAGTTCTTCATCAGATAACGTGTTCCTTTCATGGCGGCCAGGTGACGGCAGTCACCGGAGCCAATGGGAGCGGGAAATCGACCCTGCTGCGGATTGCTGCACGGCTCATGCTTCCCTCGTCGGGGACAGTTGACACCATCCGTGACGGTGCTCCTGTGGGAGGGGCGGAATACCGCTCGATGCTCTCGATGGCGACACCGGAGATGGAGCTCTATACGCGTCTTACGGTACGGGAAAATCTCTCGTTCCTCCTCTCGGCGCGCGGCGCTGCATGCGGGGAAGAGGAGCTGAAGGCCCTGACTGCACGCGTGGGACTCTCCCCGGAGGTCTTGCCGCGCACGGCGGGACAGCTCTCGACAGGGATGCGCCAGCGCGTGCGCCTTGCCGTTCTCCTCGGTGTCGATGCTGAGATTTGGCTGCTCGATGAGCCCGGGCTTGCACTCGACGAGCGCGGGCGCGCACTCCTCATGAATGAGGTGCGCAGGGCAACGGAGCGCGGGCGGCTCGTCCTGTGGGCGACGAACGACCGTGAGGAGAGGGAGGCAGCAGATGCGTGTGTCGAGCTTTGAGGCAGCGCGCAGACTTGCGTACAAGGAACTCCTCGATGGTGTCCGCCACCGTGCCGGATATGTGACGATGGGAATGTTTGCCCTGACCGTGATTGCCTTCATGAGCATGTCGCTTGCCGGCAGCATGGCGGACGGGCGCCTCACGGCGGCACTGCTCTGGGTGGTTATCTTCTTTGCGGCAACACTGCAGGGAGAACGGCTCTTTGCGGAGGAGGCGGCGGCGGGCACACTGCTCTTTCTGCGGATCTATGTTCCCGCGCAGGCGGTGCTCTTTGGCAAGATGGCGGCGCATTTTGTTACGCTGCTTGTCCTCACCGTAATTGTCCTGCCGCTCATCCTCATTCTGATGGATGCGCCTTTTGTCCTTGATGCGATGCTCGGAGCAGTCCTCTTTTTAGGCCTTTGGGGCATGGCAGCGGCGGACACCTTGCTCGCGGCGGTTGCTGCAAATGCGAGTGTGCGGGGGGGGCTTATACCTGTCCTGCTGCTCCCGTCCATGCTGCCGATTCTCTTGCCCGCGATTGCACTGACTGCAGGGGAAGGGGAGCCTGCGCTCCTCGGCGGCATGCTGATCTATGATATGGCGCTCACGGTAGGTGCGTCGATGTTGTTTGATTCTCTCTGGATTGAGAGTTAGATTTGGAGGAAAAATGCTTGCAGGCACGATCGGTGTTTTGACACTGGCGGTTCTGTATGCTGTCTTTTTCTTAGTCCCCCCCGCAGAAGGGCTGGGGAACTATGTGCGCATCGCATTCTTCCACATTCCATGTGCATGGGTTTCGGTGATTGCATTCTTCTGTGCCGCCTACTGGGGGGCGCGCTATCTGAAGACGCGAGAACTTTGCTTTGATGGCAGGAGTGCACGCTCGGCGATGCTTGGCCTTGTCTTTACCCTCCTTGCCACGGGGAGCGGGGCAGTATTCTCAAAGCTCACATGGGGGGCTTATTGGAACTGGGACCCGCGGCAGACGACGATCTTCGTTCTGCTCCTCATCTACGGGGCATATGTGACACTACGCATGACGATGAGGGATGAGCGTGCACGCGCTTCCTCTTCGGCAGTCTACGCACTCTTTTCCTTTATTGCGGTTCCGTTCCTTGTCTTTATCCTGCCGCGGATGTTCTTCTCGCTGCATCCGTCGCCTGTCATTAATGAGGCAGGACGTCTGGATATGGATGCCGTAATGCTCGGGACGCTCCTTTTGTCCCTGCTCGATGTTACACTGATCTATGTTTGGCTGATGAAACGGGGGGATCGTCATGCGTAAATATTTCTTTGCTGCACTTATTCTTGGCTTTATCGGATATGCCGGCTATTTCTTTGCGGACGCAGTGACGCCGTATGTCAGCGTTGCTGAGGCTCGTACCGCACAGCGCAATGTACAGGTTAAGGGGCTGCCTGACACCTCTGTTGCACCGCATATGGAGAACGAGACGTTTGTATTCTCCATTGTGGATGAGGAGACGGGCGAGAAGATGCTCGTACGTTACAAGGGGGTAAAGCCGGATAATTTTGATGAGGCGTACCATATTGTCGCTATTGGGAAATACACCGGTGATTCCTTTGCTGCGGATAAACTGCTGATCAAGTGCCCGTCGAAATACGAGGCCGAAAAAGGAAAGGCACACGTATGATTGGAACGGTACTCTTAGGCAGTGTACTGCTCTTTGCTCTCGCTGCAGTTCTCTGTGAGGCGGAGGGAAAAACGAGGGAGGGGAAAATCTGTGCTGCTCTCACAGGGCTTGCATCAATCGGTGCAGCGATATTCCTCTTCGTCATTATCCTAAACAATGACTTCAGTTACACCTATGTTGTCAGCTACTCGTCCATCAGCCTGCCGCTGCTCTATAAAATCTCCGCATTTTGGGCGGGACAGCAGGGGTCATTCCTCCTCTGGATCGTGATTCACGCTGTTGTCGGTATTCTGATTGCCCGCAGCGGGCGCATGACGGCGACGGGACGTATCATCTACCATATGCTGACGGTGATGCTTGTCCTCCTTGTTCTGTTCAAGAGTCCTTTTGCTCCCGCAGAGGTCATCGCGATGGACGGACACGGGATGAATCCGCTGCTTCAGGATCCGTGGATGGCAGTGCATCCGCCCATCATCTTCGTGGGCTATGCACTCCTCGCCGTACCCTTCGCCTACTCCCTTGAGAGTATGATAAAGGCGCCGATGGACGCTGCCTTTCTGGCTCCTATGCGGCATTGGACGCTCATTGCGTGGGCATTCCTCGGTGCGGGCATCTTCATTGGCGGCTATTGGGCATATAAGGTGCTCGGTTGGGGCGGTTATTGGGGATGGGATCCCGTGGAGAACTCCTCGCTCGTGCCATGGCTGCTTGCCTGCGTTCTGCTTCATTTGATTTTTGTCGCCCGTGAGCGGCGCGGGGCATTCTACCTCGTCCATCTCGCAGCGATTTTCTCCTACGCATTTGTCCTCTATGGGACTTTCCTTACGCGCAGCGGAATTCTTGGTGATTTCTCCGTACACTCTTTTGCGGGCTCAGACATCGGATTCTACATCGCTCTTGCTAATGCACTGGTTCTTCTTTCCGGTCTCGGCGTGCTGACCTATCGGATCGAACGCCTGCCGAAGGGTGCGGTCTATGAGAAGCACCGCAGCCGCAGCTTCCTCATTCTGCTTGGAATGCTCTTTGTTGTATTCATTGTCGCTATTGTATTTTTCGGGATGTCCATGCCCCTCATCTCGGGGCTGCTCGGTGAAAGTGCGGCGGTCGATACGAGCTACTACGTACGCACCACACTGCCGCTGGCGATTCCGCTCACCTTGCTCATGGCGCTTGCTGTACTCATGCCTTATGGCGGCGGCCGCATTGTACGCCCCGTGTGGATTTTCGTTCTCGCCGTCGGCGGCGGCGTGTTGGCGGGACTAGCCGGGGCTGCGGATGTTCTGTCTGTCCTGCTCTCAACCTTTGCAGCGTTTGCTGTGTTTTCCGCTATTGAAGCGTTTCGGCATCATCACATCGGCTTGGGCGGGATGATTGCTCATGTCGGCGCAGGGCTTGCGTTTCTTGCTTTTATCCTTTCGGGGACAGGCAGTCAGACGACAACCGTCACGTTCAGTCCCGACGAGCCGCAGGAAATTTACGGACACACGGTCATCTACCGAGGGCAGGTGTTTGCCGAAAGCGGCAGTGAGAAATCCTACTGCTACGAAGTGGACGGTGTCCTGTGCGAGGCTGTGACTAAGCTGCGTGCAAATGGTGAGGATGCCGCACGCGAGCCGGCGATTGCAAAGGGGCTTACAGGCGATCTCTACATCGCTCCTTCGCCGACCTCGGCAGAGCGCGATGAGCTGATCCTCCGCCGAGGCAAGACACTCATGGGGATCAACGACTATGCCTATCGCTATGAATCCCTCGCGTTTGAGCCGCAGGGCAGCGGCAAGACTCTCGTCACGGCGCAGATTGCGCTGACGGACGGCGAGGAGGTCGACGATGCAGCCCCCACGATCCTTGCGACGGAGACGGGCGGGACATCCCAGCCGATCGAGGTGATGAACGGCAAGTTCCGTATTCGCCTCACGGGTGTATCGGCAGATGAACGTGACATCAGGATAGAGATCCTGCCCTCCGAGGCAGAGGAAGCGTCGCTTCCTGTTTCTGCCTCGGTCAGTACAAAGCCCGGCATCTCCATCCTTTGGCTTGCCTGTGTTCTCGTTACTGTCGGCGGCCTCTTGGCAGCAGCACAGGCGGAAAATCGGGGCAAAGGAGGTGGCTCGGAAGTCTAGGTTTGCAGAAATTATAGAAGGGAGGAAGGACACATGAATTTGAAGCAGTATGCAAAGGAGCATACGCTGCGCTGTATCATCGGTGCGTTTTTCGTGGGACTGTTCGCCGTCGGCGGCGGTATGCTCATGGACAAGGCATCGGCATCGCCGAAGTTCTGCGGTATGTGCCATGCCATGCAGCACGAGGCAAAGACACATGCCATGTCCACACATGCGGACATCGCCTGCGTGGAGTGCCATCTGCCGCACGACAATATTGCCGTTTACTATTTTGAAAAGGGCAAGACAGGCATGCATGACACGCTCCATCAGGTACTGAACGACTATCCCGTACACATCAAGATCTCCGATCACGGACGGGATATCGTGAATGCCAACTGTCTGCGCTGCCATACATCGACCATGGGCTCGGTATGTCTGGACAGGGGCAAGGACGGAAATGCAAACTGTACGAAGTGTCACAGTGGTATGCCGCATGGTTCCAATCCTTTAGAAGGGGGGATAAGAGTTGAGTAACAGAAAGAAAATCATCGCAGGTGTTGCCGGCGTCTGTGCCCTGTTCTTTGGATTTGTCGCTGTTCGCATCGGCGCACACCCGAACGATGACAGCATCAAACGCGTGCAGATCCAGGGCGATACCGCTGCCAAGATCGGCAAAGAGGCGTACAAGGATGCTTACCCGCTCCAGTACAACTCATTCATGAAAAACAATGAGGAATCTCCGTCGCCCACAGGCTACGGCGGCAGCATGGAGGGCAACAGTCATCTGGAGCACCAGCCCGAGATGCTTGAGAACTTTAAGGGCTATAAGTTTGCCATCCAGTATGACGACGACCGCGGTCATACGTATGCGGGCTACGATCTCCTGCATACGAAGAGGCTTCCGGGACAGAAGGGGAGTTGTCTACAGTGCAAGGGTTCGTATGTTTATGATGTGTACTTCAAAGAAGGTGGATGGGCGTATGCATCGAAGCCGTTTGATGAAGTTGCGGCTCCCATCACGATGGATGAGTGGTTTGGCTGCTCGACCTGCCACGATCCTGAGACGATGGAGCTGCGCGTTTATCAGCAGGGCTTCATTGAGTCGATGGCAAAGCGCGGCATTGATGTGAATGCGGCAACGCACAATGAGATGCGCGCCTACGTCTGCGGGCAATGCCATACGGAGTACTACTTCTCGGCTGAGGATGGCCGTGTAACGCATCCCTATACGAACGGTCTGGATGCCGAGTCCGAGTATCAGTACTACCAGTCCGGACAGGCAGGCGGATTCAAGGGCGACTGGATGCACCCCGACTCCAAGA
>CAUQVG010000046.1:0-10112 GCA_963521685.1 uncultured Selenomonas sp. | reverse complement strand
CGTCCAACAAGTCGGCGCGCTTCATCCGCTTCTGCGATGCGTTCAACATTCCGCTGGTCAACCTTGTCGACGTTCCGGGCTTCCTCCCGGGTGTTGACCAGGAGTACAACGGCATCATCCGTCACGGCGCAAAGATGCTCTACGCATACAGCGAAGCAACGGTGCCGAAGGTTACGGTCATCACGCGCAAGGCATACGGCGGTTCCTACATCGCAATGTGTAACCGTGAGCTTGGTGCGGATCAGGTTATGGCATGGCCGACGTCTGAGATCGCTGTTATGGGCCCTGCAGGCGCTGCAAATATCATCTTCCGCAAGGATCCGGACAAGGATGCGCGTACGGCAGAGTACATCGAGGAGTTCGCGACCCCGTACAAGGCGGCAGAGCGCGGCTACATCGACATGGTCATCACGCCGAGCGAGACGCGCCCCTACATCATCACGGCGCTCAATGCGCTCTCGAGCAAGCGCGAAGAGAATCCTGCCAAGAAGCATGGGAACATTCCTCTCTAAAGAGCAGGAGGGATCACAATGGCTACAAGTGCTGTGGCGCCGGAAATCGTCGCCGCGATTACCGCTGCTGTCCAGACGGCAGCGGGCTGCAAGGTCGTCGCCGTAAGGATCAAACCCGTCGAGGTTTGGACAATTGCCAACCGCAGCAACCTTTGAGAAGCCCCTGTACATGCAGGATTTCTTAGGAATATAAACGTTGGAGGAATTACGTATGAAAAAGTTCAACATCACTGTCAATGGCACTGCTTATGATGTAGAGGTCGAGGAAGTACGCGGCGGCGCTGCTGCTCCGGCTGCACCGCGTGCAGCTGCACCGGCACCGGCTGCTGCACCGAAGGCTGCACCTGCACCGGCTCCGGCTGCTGCGCCTGTTCAGGCCGCTGCTGCAGGTGAGACGACGATTGATGCTCCGATGCCGGGCAAGATCCTCGAGGTTAAGGTCTCGGTCGGTCAGGCGGTCAAGGCCGGCGACACGCTCGTCATCCTCGAGGCGATGAAGATGCAGAATGAGATCCCTGCTACGGTTGACGGCACGGTCAAGGCAATCAACTGCTCGGCCGGCCAGTCGGTCAAGGTTCGCGACTCGCTCGTTATCATCGGCTAAGCAATATTGCAGTCCGGAAGGGGCCCCGCATGGGGCTCCTTTTTTTGTTATCCTTGTCAAGGGGGCGTGAAAATGATAAAATAGAGCGGATACAAACCTTTTGAAACGATCAGAGGAGAGGCTGCATGCATCTGAAGATCCGGATCCTTGACAAATACATATTACGCGAGGTCTTTTATTCCTTTCTCTTTGCCATTTGTGCGTTTTCGGCAGTCTTCATTGGCTCGGGCACGCTCTTTCGCATTGCCCAGTATATTACGGACTACGGCGCATCCCTGCCGTCCGTCATCAAGATCTTCGTGTTCAGCCTGCCTGGGGTCGTCATGTGGACGTTCCCAATGTCGATGCTGCTTGCGAGCCTGCTGACGTTCGGCCGCCTTTCCTCGTCGAGCGAAATCACGGCCATGAAATCCTGCGGCATTGCCTTCGGGCGCATTGCTGCGCCTGCGATTATTCTCGGCTTTGTTGTGAGCATCAGTGCGGTCCTCTTCAACGAGCATGTTGTGCCGCGTGCAAATACGGCGTACCGCAACGTGATCTACTACGAGATCGAGGGCAACTCCGGCATGAAATCACAGGAGCATGTCATCATCAAGGAGATTGAAGGCGGACAGATTAAACGCCTCGTCTATGCACGCACCTTCGATGCGGAACAGCAGCGCCTGACGGGCGTCAGCCTGCAGGTGTTCGGCGATGACGGCAAGGTTACTCATGTTGAAAATGCCGAGTATGCGGAGTGGACCGGTGCAGAGTGGATCATGCACAGGGGTGATGTCTACGACATTGCGGATGAGCATCTCGAACGGCGCATGCGCTTTGAGAAGCAGGTGCTCCCGGTCCAGAAGGATCCGCGCCAGATCATCCGCGAGCAGAAGGCCCCCGAGGAGATGACCATGCGCGAACTGCGTCATCAGATCGCGCTCATGCAGACACAGTATGTCAATACGGCAAAACTGGAGGCAGAGCTCTATCAGCGTGTCTCCGTTCCGATGGCGAGTCTCATCTTTACGCTGATCGGCGTACCGCTCGGCCTGCAGCCGAACCGCAACTCCTCGTCAGCGGGCTTTGCAATGAGCGTCATCATCATCTTCTTTTACTATGCGCTCATGACCATGGGCAATGCATTTGCCCGCGGGGAGGTTCTGCCGCCGATGCTTGCTGTTTGGATTCCGAACATCGTCGGCATCATCGCGGGGGGATTCCTTCTGCGCCGCGCCTCCCAGTAACTCATGCGTTTTATTGATTCTTCCGCCACATAAAGGGGTGACGCTTCTTTGTACGGTATTACACTCATTCTCGTTCTTGCTGTTGTCGGCGGCGTCATCGCATTTATCGGCGACCGCCTCGGCACCCGCATCGGCAAGAAAAAACTCTCGATCTTCGGACTGCGTCCGCGCCATACGGCAGTGGTCGTTACGATATTCACCGGCATCTGCATTACGACGGTGACGTTTGCGATCATGGCAGCGGCGTCCGAGAATGTACGCACGGCGCTCTTTGGCATGGACCGGCTGAATGCCATGATCGCAGATACGCGTGCCGCACTGGAACGTACGGCAGAGGAGCTCACGCAGGCACAGAATGCACAGGAGAAAGCAAGCGGCGAGCTGGCAAAGTCGGAGGCGGAGATTGCGCGCCTGGAGGGCGAACAGGCTGGCCTTCGGGCGGAATCTGACCGCCTCTCGGCAGGAAACCGCGCATTGATGATGGAAAAAGAGGGGCTGATCTCGATCAACGGACGCCTCTCGGGCGAGAACGAAAGCCTGCAGGAGGATATCCGCCAGCTCGGCATCCGTGCGAACGAACTCCGCGAGGGGATACTCAATCTGCGCGAGGGAAATATTACCTATCAGGCAGGGGAGATCATCGCGAGCGGCATTATTCCTGCGGGGCTCAGTCATGATGAGATTGAGCGCGGGCTTGCGGGCATTGCCCAGCTGGGTACACGCAACATCTCCACCCGTCTCGGGGAGAACCATACGGACCAGGACATCTGGATCTACCGTCCGGAGTATGATGCTGCCGTTCAAGCCATTGAGGCGAGCAGCACGGACATGATCGTTCGGATTGTCGCGGCCGGGAACCTCGTGCGCGGCGATGAGATCCGCGCCTCCATCGAACTCTATCCGAACAGCGTAATCTACCATGACGGCGAATTGATCATTGCGCGCGTCTATCCTCCGGAGCGGCTCGGCAGGAACGCCGAACACTCTGTGATGGCGTTCCTGCGCGAGGTCAACACCGCCGCTTCGGACAAGGGGATTCTGCCCGACCCGATCCGCGGCACGGTCGGCGTCATCGAGGGGGCGGAGTTCTACAGCCTCGTGCAGGAGCTTTCGGGGCGCACGGGAGCCGCGGTCATCTCGGCATATGCAGATGGAGATACGGATGCCATGGGCCCCCTGCGGCTGAAATTTAAAATTGAGAATGAAAGCGGAAGCACGCCGTGAGCCGTGCAGTTCTTGCGATCGACCCCGGCCGTGATAAGTGCGGCGTTGCCGTCCTTGCCGCAGACGGTACGATTCTCGTCCGGCGCATTGTGCCGACAGCGGATCTCGATTCATTGATCGGTACGCTTGCGGAGGAGTATCGGCCGGTCGTCATTATGGGGAACGGAACCACCAGCACAGCGGCAAGAGCGCGTGCACAGCAGCTCGGATGCCATGTGACTCTGGTCGACGAGTACCGTACGACAGATGCTGCAAAGCGTCTTTACTGGGAGATGAACCCGCCCCGCGGATGGCGCCGTCTTGTGCCGCGCGGGATGCTTGCGCCGCCTGTGCCCGTAGACGATTATGCGGCGGTCATTCTGGCGCAGCGCTTTCTGGCGGCGCAGTGATCCCCGCTTCGTGTGCGGCGTTATTATCTGATTGACAGCATCTTTGCCCTGCGGTAAGATGAATGGAAGTATGTTTTGGTACTTCTTTAAGGAGAGCAATATTTCATGCCTGATCATGTCTTAGCATTTATGATTGCGCTTTGTGCAGCGCTTGTGGCGACGCCTCTTGTCATCGCGTTTGCGCGGCGTACTGGTGCCCTTGACAACCCTGATGCGCGCAAGGTCCACGAGCGGCCCATACCGCGCATCGGCGGTATCGGAATCTATGCGGCGTTTATGCTGTCGATTCTGGTTCAGCTGGCGTTCATCGATTTTACTCCGGAGTTTATGACGAGCCTTATCGGGCTGATGGCAGGCGGGACCATCATCGTTGCTATCGGGATCATTGACGACTACTGCGACCTGCCGGCAAAGGTGAAGCTGCTCGGACAGATTCTTGCGGCTGCAGTCCTTGTCATCGGTTTTGATGTGCGCATTGACTTTATCACGGATCCGTTGGGCGACTTCATCTACCTGGAGTTCTTTGCGATTCCCGCCACGATCTTCTGGATTGTGGGGCTCACGAATACGGTCAATCTGATCGATGGGCTTGACGGACTTGCGGCGGGCGTCTCCTCGATCGCTGCCGTCACGATCTTTCTCGTGGCGATGGAGGAGGGGATCCCCTTCGTTGCTATGGTTACAGCAGCTCTTGCAGGTGCGGCCGTCGGCTTCCTCTATTACAATTTCAACCCCGCGCGCATTTTTATGGGAGACACGGGGAGCATGTTCCTCGGCTTTATGCTGGCAGGCATCTCTGTTGTCGGTGCGGTTAAGAGCGCGGCGACCATTGCGCTTGTCGTGCCGATTCTTGCGCTCGGACTGCCCATTCTGGATACGACATTTGCCATCGTGCGCCGTGCGCGCAATCACCGACCCATCTTCAAGCCGGACAAGGGGCATCTCCACCACCGGCTGCTGGCCCACGGCTTTACCCAGAAGCAGGCCGTGCTCCTCATGTACGTCGTCAGCGCGCTCTTTGGGATGTGTGCCCTTGCACTCACGGCGGTCAGCATGCAGGCCGCTGTCCTCATTATCCTGATCGTTGCGGCAGCCGTATTCATCGGTGCACGCAAGCTGGGCATCCTCCAGCTTGATGTGCCGCAGAAATAGAAACGGAAAGGAAGCCTCCCCGGCGTACACGCGCAGAGGCTCTGCGGCAGGGATATTCGCAATATTTGAGATTGCGTTGTAAATTCTTACGATTCCGTTCCAGAGAGGAGCAAAGGAAGAATGACCGGCAAAATCAAAGTTATGTCGATCTTTGGCACGCGCCCCGAGGCGATCAAGATGGCGCCCGTCGTCATGGAGCTGATGCGTCACAGCGATGTGATTGAGACGAGGACACTCGTCACCGCACAGCACCGCGAGATGCTCGATCAGGTGCTGCATCTTTTCCGCATTGTTCCGGACTATGATCTCAATATCATGGCGGAGGGACAGACGCTTTTCGACATTACGACCCGGGCAATGCTCGGCATCAACGAGGTGTTCCAGAAGGATCGTCCCGATCTCGTACTTGTGCACGGCGATACGACGACGACCTTTGCCGGCGCGCTCGCGGCGTACTATCACCAGATCCCTGTCGGACATGTTGAGGCGGGACTGCGCACGCATGACATCTACTCTCCGTTTCCCGAGGAGATGAACCGCCGCCTCACGGGCGGCATTGCAACGCTGCATTTTGCACCGACGCCGACGGCGCAGGCAAACCTTGCGGCGGAGGGCGTGCCGGAACGCCGCATCTTCGTTACGGGCAATACGGTCATTGATGCTCTGCATCACACTGTACGTCCCGAGTACGTGCTTCCCGAAGAACTGGCACAGATCGACTTTGCGCATCACCGCGTGCTGCTCGTGACCACTCATCGGCGCGAGAACCTTGGCGAACCCATACGGCACGTTTACCGTGCGATTCGCGATATCATCGAGCAGCTGGAGGATGTGGAGGTTGTTTTCCCCGTCCACCGCAATCCGAAGGTGCGCGAGATTGTCCGCGAGGAGCTCGGCGGACTTTCAAGAGTGCACCTCATCGACCCGCTCGATTATGAGCCGTTTGCGAACCTCATGGCACGCGTTGATGTCGTACTCACGGATTCGGGCGGCGTTCAGGAGGAGGCTCCCGCACTCGGCAAGCCAGTCCTCGTTCTGCGCGACACAACCGAGCGCCCCGAGGCCGTTGCGGCGGGAACGGTGCGGCTCATCGGAACGGATGAGAAGCGCGTTTATAGTGAGACCATGCGTCTTTTGACGGAGCCGACGGCCTATACCCACATGGCAGAGGCCGTAAACCCATACGGAGACGGCCAGGCGGCACGGCGCATCATTGAGGCGATTTTCTACCACGCAGGTCACATTCACACGCCGCCGGAGCCATTCCGCAGCGCATAGAGCGGGAGGGGGAATCATGGAGCAAAAACCGCAGGAACCCTCATCTGCTCTCGTGGAAACGCTGCGCGCCCTCAGCATTCTCTCGGGCGTCGGCATCTACTTCATCATCTTCCTCGGCATCTTCATCTATCTCGGCCAGTGTGCGGATGATTTCCTTGAAACCGGACATGTCTGCACCATCATCGGCATTCTGCTCGGCTTTCCGGCCGCAATTTACTCCATCTACCGCCAGCTGAAGCATTATAAGCTGGTATAAAAAGGCTTGGATGTTCGGCATTTGCCGCATATCTTGGCCCTTTTGTCATTATGTCAGGGAGGTCTTACGATGGAAAAAATCTTTCGTCAGGTACAAACGTTTCTCGCTGCTCCGGCCGAGCATCGAGAGATGTTTGACGCGAGTGATGCGCTGATCTGGGTGGATTGGGGCGATGAGGATGAGAGTGTTTTGTCCTATTTGAACGACGTTCTGCCTGAGGCGGCGCAGATCGACTACGAATGTACGGACTCTGAGACGGAGCGCGGCTTTGATATACTGCTGAAGAAGGATGGAGAGGCACACTCCATCCCCTACGCGGCGGATGCTGCGGACAGGGACACAACCCTAAAGGCGGCGCAGGAATATCTTGCACCTGCGTATGGTATTCGTTGGTATATGGGGTCGCTCGGCAGTGATACGCTTGCGTTTACGGTGCTTCCTGCTGCACGGTGGAGGCATTTGGAAGAGGAATTCGGAGCGGAGCAGGTCGCCTATTATTTTGCACCGATCGAGGCGGACAGTAAAATGTTCGAGATGGATGCGGACGAGGTTTTTGATCTGCTGGATCAGAGAAAACAATAGAAAAGATAAACATGAAAACGCCCTGCAGGGTTAAGCCTTGCGGGGCGTTTTCGTATATGCTCAGTTTCTCTCTGTCATCGCAGCGGCGAGTGCTGCGCCGAGGGCAGAGCCTGTGTTTTCGAGAATGATCTTGACGTTGACCGCCTCGTCCAGGAGGAGTGTGTCGAGCGCACCCCGCAGGTGATGTGCGACAAGCGGAACTTTCTCATAGACGGAGCCGTCGACAGCGATGAACTGGTTCTCGAGCTCGTTCTCACCCATGCGGTGCCGGATGATGGCGACGTAGGTCGCCGCAACAATGCGCGCGGAGCGGATGATGACGGCGGCTGCGAGCTCCTGCAGAAGGGGGCGTTCGGCGGCGGTGAAGGTCATGCCCGTCTTTGCTTCGATGACCGCACCTGCTGCATGGCGGTCGAGGTAGGCATCGGCAATGATCTCGGAGAGCTCGATGATCGAGAAGGGATAGACCCCGTCTGTACCGAGGAGATCTGCAAGTGCCGCACCGTAGAGCAATCCGAGGTAGCGTCCCGAGACCATTTTTTCGAGGCGCTGTGCACCGGGCTGCTCGGATTCCCGATCCAGAATCTCGTCGTATTTGGAGAAGGGCAGATTCCCAAAGCCGCCCGACTCCATGTTGATGACGGTCGCCGGCGCACTGCCGTCCGCGAACTCTTCGTAGTAGCAGGTATTCTGGCCCGTGGCGTAGATCGAGCCGATGTAGGTGTGCTCGTGCTTGTACGCCGCCGCGAGCAGTACCGCAACCGTATCGTTGATGACAGCAACGGGGACGACGTTCGTCATGCCGCGCCGTGCGAGTGCCTCCTTGAGGAGGTCGTTGACGATCTTTCCCTCGACCCCCTGTGTGGCGAATTCCTTCGTCCATACAATCAGTTTTGCGTTGTAGAGGTCGGTTTGCTGCGATGGAAAGGAGAAGGTGTGTCCGAGGAGGTATTTTGTCTCCCGATTCCCGTCGATTGCTTCGTCGATGATCTCCGCGAGAAAGTCAAACATCTCCTCCGCCGTCGCATCCGCGCTGATGTAGTCATAGACACCGGGGAGGGTGAGCGGCTTTGCGACCTTGCTCAGTACCTCGTATTCGCCGCCTCCTTTGAGGAGGATGCGAAGTGCCCGTACATTCGTGCCGCCGAAGTCGAGCGCGAGGAAGGAACCGTGTTCCTTCCCGCTTGGAAGATCCGCATAGGTGCGGAGCATACGGAGTGTTGCATCCTTCTCCCCCGCAAGTCCCGCGCACATATCGGCGCGGAAATCATCGGCGATTTTGCGGAGCGCATCGTCGTCTATGGTGAAGGCGGCCTTTACCGCGTCGAATTTTTCACGATCAAATGCCATGATGACTCTCCTCCCAATCGTATTTCATTTTATCAGCGATTCCTTAACGGAAGTGATCGAGCATCGCGCCGACGCTCGGAAATACCTGCTTTGCCTGTGCCTGAATCTGGGGGCGTGCCGTGGTGAGCGAGTAGCCGCCCCAAGCCTTCAGCATCGGCAGGTCGTTCGTCTCGTCGCCGATGGCGAACACCTCCGCACCGTCCCATCCCATGACGGAGAGGAGGGTGCGAATGCCCTGATCCTTGCTGATGCCGGCGGGTGTGATATCGAGGCTGCACGCATTAGGGAATGCATGAATCTTATCCCCTAGTTTTGCATTCAGCACGGCGGCACATTCATCCGAGAGCGCAGGCTCATGGAAGCCGAGCGAGAACTGTTGAATCCCCGTCAGCGTTCCAATCTCGGCTTCCGTAATGTAGACGATGGGGAAGTCCCAGTCCTTTGCCTCGCGCTCGATCCACGAGCCCTCGGAGTGGTGGCAGAGGTAGGTCACATCTGCTGCGGAGAAGGCGAAGTGGAAGGACCTCTGTGCACTCGACTCCTCCGCAATCGCCGTGAGCGCGCGAGGATCAATCTCCGCCTGAAATCGAACGGATGCATCCGCACCCCGTATGATGCCGCCGTTGTTGCAGACGGTATAGTCGAACTCGACCCCGTATTCCTCAAGCTGGGGCGCGAGCATTCCGTAGTCGCGCCCCGATATGACACCGAACTTATGTCCTGCAGCACGCCAGCGGGCGATGCCCTCCTTGGTCTCTGCGTCAATTTTGCCGCCCCGCAGCAGCGTGCCGTCGTAGTCGCTTGCCGCTACCTTCATTTTATTTCCTCCTCATAGACAACCGCCTCAAGCGGGCGAAGCATATTTTTCGGTGCATCCGCATAGCTTCCGATGAGCCGCACGCCCTTTAGGAATCCTGCGGGCAGCTGCGCCTCCTCCGTGCTGAAGTTGACCGCTGTGATTACGCGGCAATTGCCCGCCGTACGCGAGAACGCGTAGATCTGCTCATTGTCTGCGAGCAGTTCCTCATAGATGCCGCTGAGCAGTACGGGGTTCGTCTTGCGCAGACGGATGATGTGTTTGTAGTAGGAGAGGACGGAATCCGCATCCTGTGCCTCAGCTGCCGCATTGATTGTGTGATAGTTCTCGTTTGCAGGCAGCCATGGCGTTCCTGTTGTAAAGCCCGCATGTTCCGACGTGTCCCACTGCATCGGCGTGCGTGCGTTGTCGCGGCTGTTGAAGTGAACGAAGCCGAGTGCCTCTGCGGGGGAAAATCCTTCCTTGAGCGCAAGCTCGTACTGTCCGTGGGAGGAGATGTCGTCGTATGCGTCGATCGTGTCCCATTTGACGTTTGTCATGCCGAGCTCTTCGCCCTCGTAGATGAAGGGCGTGCCGCGCAGAGTCATGAGGACGGTCGCGAGTGCTTTTGCGGCAAGGCGTGCATCGCCGCCCTTCGGGAAGAAGTAGTTGACGGAGCGTGCGCGGTCATGGTTCTCGAAGTAGATCGGATACCAGCCCTCCTTGGCAACGCCCGCCTGACT
>CAUQVG010000045.1:0-11982 GCA_963521685.1 uncultured Selenomonas sp. | reverse complement strand
AGGTCTCTGCGGCGGCGAGCCTCACGGACGCGATGAAGGAACTCGGCGGCATGTACGAGAAGGAGCACGGGAATACGAAGCTCGTCTTCAATTTCGGCAGCAGCGGCGCCCTCCAGCAGGCGATTGAGAACGGCGGCGCCGCCGACGTTTTCATCTCCGCCGCACAGAAGCAGATGAATGCGCTCGATGAAAAGAAGCTCCTCGCAGACGGCACGCGCGCCGATCTGCTCATCAATGAAGTGGTGCTCATCACGGCGAAGGACAGCAAGCTGAATCTCCCCGACTTCAAGGCAGTGCTCGACCCCGCAGTCGCGCACATCGCCCTCGGCGAGCCGAAGGGAGTACCCGTCGGACAGTACAGCGAGGAGGTCTTTACGAAGCTCGGCATCCTCGATCAGGTGAAGGAGCGCGCCGTCTACGGCTCCGATGTCCGGCAGGTACTTGCATGGGTCGAGACGGGCGATGCAGATGCAGGTGTTGTCTACGCGACGGATGCTGCCGTCTCGGACAAGGTAAAGGTCGCCGCCGTCGCTCCCGAGGATACGCATAAGCCCATCGTCTACCCTGCCGCCGTGCTCAAGGACGCAAAGAATATGAAGGAGGCCAAGGACTTCCTCGCCTTCCTCCAGACCGACACGGCAAAGAAGGTCTTTGAGAAATACGGCTTCAAAGTGAAGTAATGACAGACGAAACGTTATCTCCGCTCATTATCTCGCTCGAGGTTGCAGGACTCGCAACAGTGATCACATTTTTTCTCGGCATTGCGCTCGCCTATGGCGTGCTGCAGATCCGCAGCCGCCTCGCGGGCACGATTGCCGATGCGGTCATCACCCTCCCGCTCGTCCTGCCGCCGACCGTCGTCGGTTTCTTCCTCCTGCTCTTTCTCGGGAAGCGCAGCGCCATCGGGAGCGCCCTGCTCTCGATCGACCTGCCGCTTGTCTTTACCTGGCGCGCGGCGGTCATCGCAGCGGTGATCGTGAGCCTCCCGCTCATGTACCGCACGGCGCGCGGCGCATTCGAGGCAATCGACCGGAACATGATCCACGCGGCGCAGACGCTCAGCGTCAGCAACTGGCGCATCTTCTGGCGGATTATCCTGCCGAATGCGCGCCACGGCATCCTTGCGGGGCTCGTCCTCTCATTCGCCCGCGCACTCGGCGAGTTCGGCGCGACCATCATGTTTGCGGGCAATATCCCGGGGCGTACGCAGACCATGTCCACCGCCATTTACGCGGCGGTGCAGGCGAACGACTACGACCTCGCGTTTCGCTGGGCAGTCATCATCTCCCTGTTCTCGCTCTTCTTTATCGGGGCGATGAACCTCTATCTGAAACGGGAGGTGCGTGAATGAAGCTTGTCGTCAACATCGAAAAGCGTCTGCGCAGCTTTACGCTCGCGGCGAATTTCACGCTGACCGATACAACCCTCGCCCTCCTCGGCGCCTCGGGCAGCGGCAAGAGCATGACGCTCAAGTGCATCGCAGGCCTCGAACGTCCGGACCGCGGGCAGATCCTGCTGAACGGGCGCACGCTCTACGACAGCGAGAAGGGCATCAACCTCCCGCCGCAGGCGCGCAGGGTCGGCTATCTCTTCCAGAACTATGCCCTCTTCCCGAACATGACCGTACGCGAGAATATCATCTTCGCGCTGGACGGAACGCGGGAGGAAAAGGAGCGCATCCTCGCCGAGAACGTCGCGCGCTTCTCTCTGGAAGGAATCGAAAATGCCTATCCTGCCCGCCTCTCGGGCGGCCAGCAGCAGCGTGCTGCCTTTGCGCGCATCCTCGCGCGCGGAGCAGACCTCCTGCTCCTCGACGAGCCGCTTTCCGCACTCGACACCCACCTGAAATGGCAGATCGAGACGGCACTGCGCGAGATTCTGTCCGCGCAGAATTTAGCGGCAATCCTCGTCACCCACGATCGTGACGAAGCATTCCGCATCGCGCAGGAGATTGCAGTGGTGGACAGGGGACGGCTCACGCCGCCCATGGACAAGCACGAACTGTTTCGGTGTCCCGGCACACGCGCCGCGACCATACTCACGGGCTGCAAGAACATCTCCGCCGCGCGCCGCGCGGATGCAGAGCACATCGAAGCGACGGACTGGGGCATCACGCTCCGCACCGCGGAAAGCACCTCGGACGTACAGCACATCGCCATTCGTGCGCACAGCCTGATGCCTGCACAGACGGACGGAGAGAACGTCTTTCCCGCACGTGTCGCTGAGGTCATTGAGAGCACCTTTACCTACATCGTCATGCTCCGCTTCGCGGACGGTGCCGTTCCCATCCGCTGGGAAACGGATAAGGCCGTATGGAGATCGCTCCATGCGTCCGAGGGTGCCGTTCTGCATTTCCGCTTCCCCGCCGAGGAGCTGATGCTCCTCGCGGACTGACGATCTCGGATATGACTTGTGGTTCCTAAAAACAAAAACCGAACCGTGATGTTTTGTCACAGTTCGGTTTTTTCTATGCGCTTTGTGTGAGAATCCCCGCATCCATGCGCCGGCAGCAGTCCGCATAGTCTTTTGCCGCAGGCTCATGCGTCACAAGGAGGACGGCGGTCCCTTCGTCTGCCGCTGCGCGCAGGAGTGAGAGAACACTCCTCGTCGTCTCCTCGTCGAGGTCGCCCGTCGGCTCGTCCGCAAGCAGAATTTCGGGGCGCATCACGAGCGCACGCGCAATCGTCACGCGCCGGAGTTCCCCGCCTGAGAGTTCCGCCGGATGCACGGCGCCGAGCTTCCGAATGCCGAGACGTTCCATGAGCTCATCTGCACGGGCAGCGGCCTCGGTCTCTTCCCCCGCGAGGAGGGCGGGCAGGAGGATATTCTCACGCACCGAGAGACCGGAGAGCACCATCAGCTGCTGCGGCGCAATGCCGATGTGGCGCCTGCGCAGTTCCGCACGCGCCTCCTCGCTAAGTGCGTAGAGATCGGCATCATCCACGAGCACGCGGCCCGTCACGGGCTTCATCAGTCCGCCGAGCATGTTAAGGAGTGTGCTCTTGCCGCTGCCCGAGCGTCCCGTCACCGCTGTGAGGGTCCCCGCAGCAAGGTGCAGATCGGTCTCCTGCACCGCGATAAAGTATCCGTTCTTTGCACTGTACCGCAAAAAATCCTTGCTGATCTTCTCTGCACGCAGCTCCATTATCCGTCCTCCCGCAGCATCTCGCCCGGCTCCCCGGCACTCACACGCCGAATCGTCCACACCGCGGACAGAACGCCCGCAAGCACGGTCACCGCAAGCACACCCGCGCCGAGCAGCAAGACCGCAGAGAGATCCGGGAGGAGATAGGGGCGCGTCAGGCTCTCCTTCATCAGCCCCGCGAACGGGATGAGAACGACGGCTCCCGTAAGAATGCCTGCCGCACCTCCCGCTGCGGAGATGAGCGCACTTTCCGTCAGCATAGTGCGTATGAGCGTGGCACGCGGTGCTCCGACAATCCGCAGTATCGCAAATTCCCGCCGCCGCTCATGCGCCGCCATGCGAAATGCGATGCCGAGAATGAGTGCGGCAAACAGCCAGACGAGGCTAAGCAGGATGCCGATCACTCCCGTGATGCCGTCCAGCCCCTCCTCCACATGATGCACCATGCCATGCGCCGCCTTTGCCGAGAGCGCCGGATAGGTCTCATTGATCGCGGCTGCCATCCCCTCCGGTGTAAACCCCTCCGCCGTCCGAATCAGCACGGCGGAGACAGCAGCCTCGGGCGGAATGTCCTTGAAGTAGTCAAAGTCGAGCGCCGCCGCATTTGCCATCATCGTGCGCATCGTCTCCATATTCGTGTAGACCGCCGTATCCATCCCCGTGCCCGTCGGGCTCAGGCGCCCGACGACGCGGCAGGGGGTGTTGTAAAACGTCAGCATGGAATCTGTGGGGATGGAAATGCCGCTGCCGACCAAGATCTCGCCGAACCCCATCTCCGCATCACGGCTCTCCTGCATCCATGGGCGAATCGTGAAATCCGACGCAGGATCAAAGCCGATCAGCTGTACTGCGACTGAGCAGCAGCCCGCGTGTGCCGAGGCGAGAAAGAACTGCGGCGCTGCCTGCGCGACCCCCGTCATCCCGCGCAGGTCGTCCAAATAATGCGCCTCCATATAGAAATGTGCAGGCACCCCCTGCACGAGAACGCCCTCCAGCGCCCCCATCTCCGCCGCCTCGCGCGGCAGGACAATAACATCTGCCCCGAGCCGTTCCTGAAAGCGCGCCAGTCCATGCTGAAGGCTCATCACAACAAGGGAGCCGCCAAAGAGAGCACATGCGAGAACCGCCGCCACAAGACCGAGCGCAGCGGCGCGCGTGGAGTGCGTCCGACAGCTGCGGACGGCGAGAAAACGCGGGAAAGAAGTCACGCCGCGTCCCCCTTTCGATACACATAGATGTCGGCGGCAGCGAGCATGATATCAAGCAGCGCAATGCTCGTCACTGCCGGTGCCGTAACCGTATGGCAGCGCATCTGATCCATCATGCACAGATCCATGAGATGCCCCGGCAGCAGAAGCGCAAGGAGAGACACGGGAATCATGGCGATCGCCAGCCCGCATTTGATGTGCGCGCGCGGGATGATCAGATGCAGCAGCGCCATCGCCGCAAGCACGGCGGCAACACCCGCAATCGCCTCTCCCGTATGGTGACATGGCATCCACGTCCCGTCCGGACGCGCCTCACACGGCGCAAAGACGGTCTGAATGCCGGCAAAGAATATGAGATTCAGCACGAGCAGCAGCACGTCCGTGATGCCAAATCTGCGTTTTCCACGGTTCATAACAACAGCTCCTTTGATCGACGTATGCAAATCATTTCAAAATATAGTAACAAAATCGGGAATAATTTTCAATGACAAATGTCATGAAATATAAAAGAGCCGCAGTACAAACTGCGGCTCTGCATTCACAAATGGCAGGGGTAGCTGGACTCGAACCAACGCATGCGGGATTCAGAATCCCGTGCCTTACCAACTTGGCGATACCCCTATGCTGCTCGTTCAGCAACATGGGCAATTATAACGGATACAGAGGGGTCTTGTCAATAGCTTTTTTAACGTGTGCAAAATAAATCAGGCCTGTCTGCGCCGGTCCTCCTCCGCTGCTTCCTTTTCCAGTGCGAGCACCGCCTGCACAAGGATGGCGCACTCGAGACGCTTCTTCTGGATCTCACAGCCGAGTTCGTACGGATGGCGGATATCTCCGTGGAAGAGGTCTGCATTCGCGTGGCATCCCCCGCTGCAGTAAAAGCGCGCCCAGCAGTCACGGCACAGAGGCTTGTTCAGCACATGCGAATTGCGGAAGTACGTCGGCATATCCATACTCTCCACGCCCGTAAAGACAGAACCCAGGCGGTAGTTCTCACGCCCGACGAACTGATGGCACGGATAGAGGTCACCGTTCTCCGCAACGGCATAGTACTCATGCCCCGCCCCGCAGCCCGCGAGGCGCTTCGCCACGCACGGCCCATGGTTGAGATCCATGTTGAAGTGGAAGAAGAAGAACCCCTTCCCCGCGCGCACGCGGCTGAGATACGTCTCCGTCAGATGATCGTACTCGGCAAAGATGCGCGGCAGATCCTCCTCCGTAAAGCCGAGGGGACTGTCCTTCAGCACAACCGGCTCCATCGAGAGAATGTCGAAGCCCGCCTCGTTCATCGCGAGCACGTCCTTCGTAAAGTCCAGATTCTCGCGCGTATACGTCCCGCGGAGATAGTAGTCATTGCCGTCACGCGCATCGACGAGCTTCTTGAAATTCTTCATCACGACATCATACGAACCGTTGCCGCGCACATCGGGGCGCATGGCATCGTGCACCTCGCGCCGTCCGTCTGAGGAGAGGACAACCGAGATGTTGTTGTCGTTCAGCCAGGCAATATTCTTGTCCGAGAGCAGCATGCCGTTCGTCGTCAGCGTCAGCTTGAACTCCTTGCCCGTCTCCTGCTCGCGTTTCCGAACGTATTCCGTGACCTCTTTCACCGTGCGCAGATTCATCAGCGGCTCCCCGCCGAAGAAATCGATCTCGCAGTGCTTGCGCGGACCGCATCCGTTGATGATGAAGTCCACTGCCGCACGCCCGACCTCGGGGCTCATAACCGCACGGTGGCCGCCGTAGCTGCCGCCGTCGCCGAAGCAGTACTTGCAGCGCAGATTGCAGTCCTGCGCCACCATCAGACAGAGCGACTTGACGAGCCCGCGCGACTTGAACGTCGGCGGCACGTCGATGTCGGGGGCAAAGAGCGCACCTGCCGCCATCAGCTCATGCAGCTCTGCGAGCGCCTCACGCAGTTCTGCCTCGGGATAGCGCCGCGCAAGACGCTGAACGACCTCCTCGTCGTTCGTCCCGTCAAAGTCATCCATCATATCATAGATCATCTCGTCGATCACATGAACCGCGCCGCTGTTCACGTCGACGAGAATGTGCATATCGTTCTGCTTGAACTTATGCGTTCGGGCTTTCATTTCTTCTCCTTCGTAAACACTCTTGGAAATGCAGTGCGCCTAAACAAACCCTAGTGGAGCAAGCGGGAAAAGTGCACGCTCTGCCCCCCTACAGATTTCTTTCGTCGAAGCGAAGCGCGTTTAAGAAGTCCACAGGTATTTAGGCAGATAAGCGCACGACCGTTTGCGCAGCGAAGTGTTTGCGCGGCGTATGCAGGACAAAACACACAGAAAAAGCCCCTCTCGCAAGCGAGAAGGGCGAGGCCGATTCCCCCGTCTTACTTCGCGCAGGGCTGGTTCCCAACCGTGCAGGAAGTCTTGCAGGCGGACTGGCAGGATGCCTGACATTCGCCGCAGCCGCCCGTGTAAAGCGTGGACTGCATCGTCGGCTTGTTGACCGTCTTGATATGCTTCATGACTTATTCCTCCTCAATCGGTCTTGTCTTTTCATTTTATCGCATAAATGCTGTTTATGCAAGATTTTTTTAGAGTCCCGTCCAGTCAGCGTCAACGCGCTTGATGTCCGCTCCGAGTGCAACCAATTTTGCCACGAGATCGTCATAGCCGCGGTCAATGTGATGAATGTAGCCAATGCGCGTCTCGCCCTCAGCAACCAGCCCTGCAAGCACCATCGCAGCGCCCGCGCGCAGGTCAGTCGCGCGCACGGCAGCGCCGGAAAGCGATGCGCCGCCCTCGACCGTCGCCGTCCGCCCCTCTACGCGGATCTGCGCACCCATGCGCTGGAGCTCCTCCACATGCATAAAGCGGTTCTCGAAGACCGTCTCCGTCACCACGCTCGTTCCCTCAGCAACGGAGAGGAGCGCCATGAACTGCGCCTGCATATCCGTCGGGAATCCGGGATAGGGGAGCGTCTTGAGGTCGATCGCCTGCATCGGCTGATCGGCACGCACACGAATCCCCGCAATATCTTCCTCGATCATCGCGCCCGCCTCTTTGAGCTTTGCCACAACAGGCTTCAGGTGCTCGCTGATCGCATTTTCAATAAAGACATCGCCGCGCGTCATCGCAGCCGCAACCATATACGTTCCCGCCTCAATGCGGTCGGGAATGATCGTATAGGCCGCTGCCGTGAGCCCCGGCACACCGTCGATCTTAATCTGATTCGTCCCCGCGCCACGGATCTGTGCGCCCATGACATTGAGATAGTTCGCCAGATCGACAATCTCCGGCTCGAGGGCAGGATTCTCGAGAATCGTCTGTCCCTCGGCGCAGGATGCCGCCATCATGACATTCTCCGTCGCCCCCACGCTTGGGAAGTCAAAGTAAATGCGCGCCCCCTTCAGGCCGTGCGGCGCACTCGCATGAATTGCTCCCTGGGTGATCTCAATCTCTGCACCGAGCGCCTCAAAGCCCTTGAGATGCAGATCAATGGGCCGTGTTCCGATCGCACAGCCGCCGGGCAGCGCAATCTCCGCATGCCCCTCGCGTGCAAGCAGCGGCCCCATGATGAGAAAGGAGGCGCGCATCTTGCGCACCAGATCGAAGGGAGCTGATACCGTCTCGATCTTTTCCGCATCAATGCGCAGACGATGCTCTGCGACGGAGTAGTCCGCCTGCACGCCGAGCGAGCGGAGAACCGCAGCGATCGTATAGACATCCTCCAGCGCCGGCACATCCTCGAGCACGCTCTCACCGCGGCTGCCGAGCAGTGCCGCCGCAATAATCGGCAGCACCGCATTCTTCGCCCCGCCGATCTTCACGCGGCCGCGCAGAGGATTTCCTCCGTGAATCACCAGTTGTTCCATTCGCCGTTCCCCTCCCTGCGGCCTATTCCTCTACCTTCAGCGTTGCATGTATCACATTTTCGATCACATACGGCGCAAAGAACCTTTCCTTTTCGTCTCTCTTCTTCGGATCGGCAAGGAGCGTCACACGCTTTTCCTCCGGCTGCTGCGCTGCACGTTGCGCCGCCTTCGCCGCAGCGCGCATGCGCTTCTTCATCTCCTTATCGGAGGCGGGAGCGGGTGCCGCGCCCGGTGCAATGATGATCTCATTGTTCTGTCCCTGTTCGGCAAGCTCACGGAGCTTGTCCTCCGTAGTCTTAAAGCGCTCCTCGTCGTCGGGAATGTCAAGTCCCGCCTGTGCAAGCAGCATCAGCGGGTTCACCGGCACAAAACCGCCGCCGCGAATATCCAGATTCAGCGTCCCGGCAGGCTGGGTCTTTGGAACCCGATAAGGGATGGAGAGCGTCTCCTCTGGTTTGCGGTAGGGGCGGATCTTCGTCTGGAACGTCACCGTATCGCCCGGCTTCACCGTCATCTTATCCGGTGTTGCCGAGACAAGCAGTGCGGTCTGACGCGTGCCGTCCAGCTCCACATCCACATCTACATCGATGAGATCGGATTCCTTCTCCGCATTCGTCACAATCGTATTCATCGCCTGCAGCAGTTCGCCTACGGCAAGCTGACCGACATCCGCCGTACTGTAATACATATTGCGGCGCTCAAACAGACCGTTTTCATAGGCATTCGTGCGAATCGCAAAGCGTATGCGCGCCGTACTGCTCCCCAGCGAATCCGAGACACGGCTCATCGCCGCATAGGCAATGCTGCCGGAGAGAATCGCCAGGAAATCCTCATCATAGGCGATCTGTGCGCCAAAGGTTTCCTCCGTCCCCAGTGCGTTGTCCTTGACGTGGATACGGATCGGCACCGCGGTCGGGTAGGTTCCGAGAATTCCGGCAACCCCCGTCTCACGGTCCTGGTTGATGCGGCCAATCACGCTGCCGATGTTGGCAATCTTTACCCCGTTGCTCTGACCAGGAATTGTGCCGACAACCTCAGCATCTGTCATGAAGTAGTTGACATTCCCCTTATGCATGAAGGAATGCCCGAATGCCACAACCTTCTTCCCGTCAACGGCAGTCACCGTGCCTGTCGCACCGATGCTGAAATCGCCGTAGACCAGAGCAGCACCGACCGGCTGGCCTTCTTTGAGCACAGCATCATAGCGTGTATGGAGCTTGCTGCCCGCCCCCCCGCCGCCGAGCGGCAGGAAGGAAGAATCCGCAGGAAGCTTGTCCTGGAGATAGCGCAGGCCCGCCGCATTGAATCCGCGCGTAAAGAAATACGCCTTCTCCTCTGCTGCGCCGGCTTCTGTCTCCTGCGTCTCCGCAGAAGCATCGGGAGCCTCTTTCTCCGTGCTTTCCTCTGCTTCAGAGGAAGCTTCTGCCCCCTCCTGCGCCGGCTTCCCTTTGAGCGCCTCCAGCATATCACGCCACTCTGCCTCGCGCTCCGCACGCGTCATCTTGGAAAATTCCTTTTCGCGTGCGCGCAGACGCTCTTTCTCCTTCGCCTTTTTCCGCTCCTCAGCAGCCTGGGTGACATCAACCGTTTCAATACGCGTTTTGTTCTTCACATCCGGCATCGTCCAGAGCGGCGTCATATCCTCAATCGGCGTGATAAAAAATGTATAGGGGCTCAGATCCTTCAGTCCTGCCGCAAGGGCACCGACAAGGCGGCCGTCCACATAGACCGGACTGCCGCTCATTCCCTGGAGAACACCGCCGACACGCTCGATAAAGTCACCCCTTGTACGCGCCATGATCATGCGCTGAGAGCCTTTTCCGCCCTCCATGCGCCCGAGAATCTCAATCGGGAATGATCGCACCTCGCCGGAGGTATCGACAACCGTATACGCCGTCCCCTGCATTCCCTCCGTAACCTCGGCATACGGAAGAATGGGAGGCATCGCATATGATTCGGGGGTATGAAAAGTCAATGCAAATGCAAAAAGAGACGCCGCTGCAATGCGTTTCAACGTATATCGCAAAATTTCACCTCAAAAAATCTGTGCTACAATAGAGTTTATCCGCTCTATTGTAGCACAGACTAAGATTTTTCGCTAGTTTTTTCACGCAGACATCGTTTTCACACAGAATTACCCGAGCGAATGCTCCAGCTCCTCGAGGGTCTGCTGTTTGCTCTCGCGCCCGAGAATGATCACAGCGCCCGAGATCAGAGCAAAGACTGCGGCAAACATCATGAAAATACCGCTCATCGGAAAGGCATTCGCGAGCATCACACCGACAAGCATCGGTGCAATCATGCCGCCAATGCGGCCGAATCCCGCCGCCCAGCCGCTGCCGAGCGCGCGCATTGCCGTCGGGTACTGCTCCGGCGTGTAGGTGTAAATAACTCCCCACGCGCCGAGATTAAAGAAGCTCATCGCCGCGCCCCAAACGAGAAGCGGCGTAACACCGCCCGCATTGCCGAAGAAATAGCTGCACACGCCGCTCATCAAGAGGAACAAGCCGAGCGTATAGCGCCGCCCGATCACATCCACCAGATACGCCGCCGCATAGTATCCCGGCAGCTGCGCCACCGTCATAATGAGCACATACTCAAACGTCTTCACAATCTCGAAGCCCTGCGCATACACAATCGACGGCAGCCACATAAAGATCCCATAGTAACTGAACACAATGCCGAACCACGCAAGCCAGAGCATCGTCGTGCGTTGGCGCATGCCCTTCGCCCAAAGAGCCGCAAATCCCGGCGTCTCCACGCGCTCCGCCTCCACCCTGCCCGGTGCAAGCTGATCGAGGAACGGGCGCTCCGGCAGCTTCAGCTGGCGCTCAATATCAGAGATGATGGCCTTCGCCTCATCCACGCGCCCCTTTGAGAGCAGATAACGAATCGACTCCGGCATATGCAGCCGCAGGAGAAATACATAAAGTGCAGGAAGTGCCCCGATGAGAAACGCCGACTGCCACCCAAAAACCGGAATCAGCAGATAGGCAATGCACGCTGCCGCGAGCCAGCCGAGCCCCCAGAAGCTCTCAAGCAGAACAATGAAGCGCCCGCGCAGGCGCGCCGGTGCATACTCACTCATCAGCGTCGCCGCAACGGGCAGCTCTCCGCCCAAACCGAATCCTACGAGGAAGCGGAATACGAGCAGGGATTCATAGCTCCAAGCCACAGCACACAATCCCGTTGATATACTGTAAAGAAGCACGGTAATGGTGAACACCTGCTTGCGCCCAATGCGGTCTGCAACCGTTCCTGCCAGGACTGCGCCCAGCGCCATGCCGATCAGACCAATCGATCCGATCCATCCCACCTGCGCCGGCGTGAGTCCCCACTCACGGGCCAGCACCGGCAGCACAAACGCAATCAGCCCCGTATCCATCGCATCAAACAACCATCCAAGGCCCGTCACTGCGAGCAGCTTATACTGGAACCTGCCGAGCGGCAGATTCTCCAATCGATCCAGAATCATGAAGCAACCTCCTTCACAGGCGTGCAGTCGAGAAATCGCTGAATTTATCAGTGCGTCCATATCTACCGCCGCCCTATAAGAAAAAAAAGAAACAGGTTCTATTATAGTCACACAAAAATGAAAATGCAAGGAGACAGAACGCTCCTGTCTGCAGGCATAGAAAAAGAGCCCGTACATGTACGAGCTCTTTGAATTGCGGCAACTACCTACTCTCCCGCGCCGTCTCCAGCGAAGTACCCTTGGCCTCTGAACGCTTAACTGCTGTGTTCGGAATGGGAACAGGTGGAACCGTTCAGGCATCATCACCGCATACTGA
>CAUQVG010000044.1:0-12465 GCA_963521685.1 uncultured Selenomonas sp. | reverse complement strand
ATGAAGAGGCTGACCCGCGCCCGTCGGCCGTGTCATGGTGGTCGACGGTCGCCTACGTGGTCAGCCTTTTTGCCGTCTTTGCATTTGTGGTGATCCTTGCCTATTTTGTCGCGCGCGCCTTTGGAAAGAACTCCATGCGGAGCCTTGCAGCGCGCGGCGGACAGATCTATCTGCAGCTGCCGCTCGGACCGAATCGCTCGGTTTGCGTCGTGGAGCTGTTCGGGCGTGTATTCGTCCTGGGCGTAACGGATGCAAATATTCATCTGATTACGGAGATTGACGATCCGGAGACCGTGGAGGAAATCCGTACGGCAGGACCGGCACAGACAGGAATGTTCCAAGAACAGTTCGGCTCGCTGTCGGATTTTGTTCAAAAGATACCGCCGCTTTTCCGCAAATGAGAGTCGGCATGGGGAGAAATGGGGGGACGGAATTGGGGCGCATATGGCTTGTTTTGGGAGGCGCAGCGCTCCTCCTCTTGGGCGCAGGACATGCGAGTGCCGCCCCCCTGATCCCGACGGTCAGTGTCGGTGTGGGGACGTCAGAAAATCCGCAGGATGTTGCAACTACGATGCAGCTCTTTGCGGTGCTTACGATTTTGTCGCTGGCACCGGCCATTCTGGTCATGACGACCTCCTTCGTCCGCATCGTTGTGGTCATCGGCTTCCTGCGCAATGCACTGTCGACACAGAATGTGCCGCCGAATCAGGTGGTCATCGCGCTGTCGCTGTTTTTGACGTTTTACATTATGGCGCCGTACTGGGGCCAGGCAAATGAGAACGGCATACAGCCCTATCTTGAGGGGACGATTACGCAGGAGCAGGCGGTAGAGAATATTGTTGATCCGATGCGTGAGTTCATGTTCCGTCAAACGCGGGAGGCTGATCTCGCACTCTTTGTCAACCTCTCGGATGCGCCGCGCCCGAACGGCCCTGAGGATGTATCGACATTCACGCTGATTCCTGCATTTATCATCAGCGAGCTCAAGACGGCATTTCAGATCGGCTTCATGATCTACATCCCATTCATTGTCATTGACATGATTGTCGCGAGTACGCTCATGTCAATGGGTATGATGATGCTGCCGCCGGTCATGATCTCGCTGCCGTTTAAGATTCTGCTGTTTGTTATGGTCGATGGGTGGCATCTCTTGATCCAGTCGCTCATCATGAGTTTCCGATAGCGGGGAGGCGCTCTGATGTCCGGAGATTTGGTCGTCCAGCTTGCCCAGGAAGCGCTCATGGTCGTTCTTCTGGTCTCTGCTCCCATGCTGGGCCTCGGACTGATCGTCGGCCTTATGGTGGCGGTGTTTCAGGCGACAACTTCGATTCAGGAGCAGACGCTCGCATTTATTCCAAAGATTATTGCGGTGTTTGTCGCAATACTGATTTTCGGCCCGTGGATGCTCCGCATCATGGTCGAGTACGTGAGCAATGTATTTATCAATCTGCCGATATACTTGCGCTGAGGGGGGCGGCCGTGCATGGATCTGTATGAGCTGCTGCAGGGGCATATCGCAGCCTTCCTGCTGACACTTACGCGCATCAGCGGAATCTTTATCATTTCGCCGTTCTTCGGCAGTATGAACATTGCGTCCTTCTTTCGCGTGGGAACTGCACTCGCAATCACGGTTGTGCTTTTTCCCGTGGTTGATGCCATGGGGCCGCCGGCGGCGCCTGAAACCATTATTATGTTTGCTGTCGCGGCCATTGGTGAGCTCTTCATCGGATGGCTGATCGGCTTCGTCGCTTATATTTCCTTTGCCGCTATTACCATGGCGGGCAAAGTCATGGACATGCAGGTTGGCTTTGCCATCGTCAATGTTGTGGACCCGACTTCCGGTCAGCAGATACCGCTCATCGGAAGTTTTCTTTATAATCTGGCAATCATCATCCTGCTTGTTACGAACGGGCATCATATGATTCTCGCCGCACTTGCGGAGAGCTTCCGTGCTGTGCCGCTCGCAGGCATGGAGGCAAACATCTCGATCGCGCTTATGCTCTCTAATTTTACGGGGACCATTTTCATCACGGGCATGAAAATTGCTATGCCGATCACATTTGCCATTCTGCTCACCAACGTGGGGCTCGGCATCCTCTCGCGCACGATGCCGCAGATGAATATCTTCGTCGTCGGCATCCCCATGCAGCTGATGATCGGCATTACCGTTTTGTCGATGATCATTCCGTTCTATGTCTTATTCCTGGATGTGCTGTTCAATGAAATGTATGGAAATATATCACTTGCGGTGCGTGCCCTCCAATAAGCGCGCATTCGTCTTTGACCTCCAGCGTTTCGCCGGCGGGGAAAAGACGGAGGAACCAACGGCGAAAAAGCGCGCCGACGCCCGAAAAAAAGGGCAGGTCGGACGCAGCCAAGAACTGAATACGGCGTTTGTCCTGCTCGTGGGATTCTTCTCTCTGAAACTCCTGTGGGACTCCATTTATCTTTCGATCGCAACCTATACGACATACGTGTTCACGAACCTGAATCAGACGGTGGACACGGAGAACATTCTCCGCATCTTTATCGGAATTATCATTGTTCTCGCTAAGACCGCGTTCCCGATCATGCTCTTTATCATGGTCATCGGCCTTGCGATCAACTTCTTTCAGGTCGGGCTCAACTTTAATTCGGAGTCCATTGAGTTCAAACTGGACAAGCTCAACCCGATCAACGGCTTCGGCCGTATTTTTTCAAAGCGCTCTCTGGTGGAGCTGGCGAAGTCCCTGTTTAAGATCCTCGTGATCGGCTTCTTCCTCTACCGTTTCATTCATGAACAGATTCTTGCGATGCCGCAGTTTATGTTCTTTGATCTGACGACAAGTCTTGCGCTTGTGGCAGAAATCATCTTTCAGATGGCCTTTATCGTCATCGGCGTGATCACCATCATGGCATTTATGGACTATGGATATCAGAAGTGGCAGACCACGCAGGATCTCAAGATGACCAAGCAGGAGGTCAAGGATGAGATGAAGCAGACGGAAGGCGACCCGCAGATCAAGGGAAAGATCCGTCAGAAGCAGCGCCAGATGGCGATGGCACGCATGATGAAGGAAGTGCCGAAGGCGGATGTCATCATCACAAACCCGACGCACTACGCGATAGCACTCTCCTACGAACAAGGGATGGTTGCGCCGACGGTCATTGCGAAGGGGCAGGATCTTGTCGCTCAGCGCATCAAGGAGATCGGACGCGAGGCGCGTGTGCCGATCGTCGAGAACAAGCCGCTCGCACGGACACTGTATGCGGCCGTGCAGGTGGGTGATGTGGTCCCGCATGAGCTCTATCAGGCGGTGGCTGAGGTGCTTGCATATGTCTACCGTTTGAAACATAACCGCCGCGGTGCCTGAGGTGCGACGAAAGTCTTATATTATTATTTGACGTATTTTCTATATTTGGTATAATATTTGGGAGAAGGGGAGTAATCCGGATTCTCCGGAGAAACGGAAATGAGGGAGTGGAGAGCATGGCAGCACCGCAGTCCGGCAGTGTAAATCCTCTTTCAGCCGGCAATCTCATACAACGATACAGTGACATTCTGATCGCCGTTGCCATCGTAACGATCGTCATTATGATGATCATTCCGCTGCCGACGATTCTGCTCGATGTCCTGATCTGTTTGAATATCACGATTGCGCTGCTTGTTGTCATGTCGGCGATCTACAATGTGGAGGCACTGGACCTGTCGGTCTTTCCGTCGCTGCTCCTCATCACAACGCTCTTTCGGCTGGCGCTGAATATCTCTTCGACACGCCTCATTCTCCTCAACGGCTATGCCGGTGAGGTGATTACTGCATTCGGAAACTTCGTTGTCGGCGGTAATGCGGTTGTCGGATTTATTGTGTTTGTTATTCTTGTCATTGTCAATTTTATCGTTATTACGAAGGGCTCGGAGCGCGTCGCTGAGGTCTCGGCACGCTTCACTCTCGATGCGATGCCGGGCAAGCAGATGGCAATCGATGCGGACCTCAATCAAGGCGCGATCACGGATGCAGAGGCAAAGCGCCGCCGTGAAAAGGTGCAGCGCGAGTCCGACTTCTTCGGTGCGATGGATGGTGCCTCGAAGTTTGTCAAGGGCGACGCGATCGCTGCAATCGTCATCATGATCATCAACATCGGCGGCGGTTTTGTCATCGGTATGCTCCAGCGCGATATGGATGCGGCGCAGGCCCTGCAGACCTATACCCTGCTGACCGTTGGTGAAGGCCTCGTAGCGCAGATTCCGGCACTCCTCATCTCGACGGCGACCGGTATTATCGTCACGCGTTCCGCGGCGGAGGGCAACCTCGGCAGCGACCTTGTGAAACAGCTTTTCCGCAATGCACGCATTTTTATGATCCTCACCGGCGTGCTCCTTTTCCTTGCCATTATGCCCGGACTGCCGGGTATTCCGTTCATGGCACTTGCCGGTCTCTGCGGATTTATTGCATGGAATCTCCACCGCGGTCAGGAAGTGGAGCAGGAGGTTCAGCAGGTCGAGCAGAAGGAAAAGGCAAAGAAAGAGGCGACGACCCCCGAGAATATTGTCTCTCTCCTGCAGGTTGACCCCATGGAGCTCGAGATCGGGTACAGTCTCATCCCGCTTGTCGATACGGGGCAGGGCGGCGATCTGCTCGACCGTATCGTCATGATCCGGCGGCAGTGTGCGCTTGAGCTCGGTCTCGTCGTACCGACGATCCGCATCCGCGACAATATACAGATCAAGCCCAACGCCTATATTATTAAGCTTAAAGGCGTTGAGATTGCCCGCGGGGAGCTGATGCTCGACCACTATCTTGCGATGAACTCGGGCACGGTGTTCGAGGAGGTTTCCGGCATTGAGACGACAGAGCCTGCATTCGGACTTCCCGCACTCTGGATCTCGGAGAATGAGCGCGAGCAGGCGGAGCTGAACGGCTATACTGTTGTGGATGCCGTTTCCGTGCTTGCGACCCATCTCACAGAGATCATCAAGGAGCATGCTGCCGAGATTCTCGGCAGACAGGAGACGCAGAATCTGCTCGATAATCTGCGCAAGACGAATTCGGCGCTTGTGGATGAGGTTGTGCCGAATCTGCTCAGCGTAGGCGAGGTGCAGAAGGTCCTTGCGAACCTGCTTCATGAACGCATTTCCATCCGCGATATGAGCACGATCCTCGAAGTGCTTGCCGACTACGGCATTGCGACGAAGGATACGGATGTCCTGACGGAGTATGTACGCCATGCGATGGCGCGCCATATTACACAGCAGAACGTCCAGAACGGCGTTCTGCCCTGCATTACGCTTGATCCTGCGATTGAGAATAAGATCGCAGGCAGTGTGCAGCGTACGGAGCATGGTTCCTATGTCAGCCTCGATCCGGACTCGATGCAGAAACTCCTTACGGTCCTGCAGGAGGAGCTGCGAAAGCTGACGGATCAGGGCTATCAGCCGATTGTGCTTACAAGCCCGACCGTGCGTCCCTATTTCCGCAACCTTGTGGAGCGCTCCATTCCGGGGCTGATTGTACTCTCCCATGCGGAAATTGAACAGAATGTTGAAATCCAGATCCTTGGGGTGGTGAAAATCTAAGTGCAGGTCAAGACGGTGCGTGCGTCCTCCGTAAAGGAAGCAATGGAACAGATCAAAGATGAGCTTGGCAGCGATGCCGTGCTTCTGCATACAAAAAAATACCGTGAGGGCGGCGTTCTCGGCGGGGCAGAGATGATTGAGGTGACAGCGGCTGTTGATGAGACTCAGGCACGCCTGCCGCATGCTCCGTCGGCATATGTGCCGCCGCCTGCGCCGATTCTGCCCTCAAATGTGGTGAATCAGTATCGGATGAGTGAAGCTCCGCCGTATGACGGTGCAGCTGCTCTTGCACCGGGGAGCGGTCTGCCGGCATACGACCCGTATGCCCTGGAGCCGGCCGGAGTGCCGCCCTATCCTGCACAGGAATCGGGCCCCTACGCGGTGGTTACGCAGCCTTCGCCGGCTGACGCAGGGCCGGCCGCTCCGCCTGCTGCTCCAGCGGCGCCCCAGCAGTCTCCTGCACCGCCGGCCCCTGAGCCTGCTCCGCCTGCTGCGGAGCCCGCAGCTGATGCGGATCCCGCTCCTGCTCCTGTACCGGACGATGCCTCGGCCGCACGGATTCGATTCCTCGAAGACGAACTTGCGCAGATGAAGACGATGCTTGCCTCCATGATGGCTGCGAACAAACCGAAGGAGATCATTTCTGTCCGCGATGCGCTGCTGCGGCAGGATGTGCGCGAAGACCTCTGCGAGGAGCTGTCGAGCAAGATACCGATCGCAGATGTGAACCTCGACAGCCTCGATCCGCGTGCAGCGAGCGTCCTGTCCGGCTATCTGTCGCAGGTGATGAAGTTCACGGACGGTCTGCAGCTGAACCCGCACGGCACCCGGGTGGTTGCCTTCATCGGCACAACGGGCGTCGGCAAAACAACAACCCTTGCGAAGATTGCAGCACACTTCGTGTTGGAACAGAATCTTAAGGGCGCACTCATTACGGCCGACACCTATCGCATCTCAGCCGTTGAACAGCTGAAAAAATATGCCGAAATCTTGGGCCTTCCGGTTGAGGTTGTCTACTCGGCAGCGGATCTCAAAAAGGCGATTGCGCGGCACCGAGGGAAGGATTTCGTTCTTGTCGATACGGCCGGCCGAAGCCAGTACAACGCGTGTCAGATGGATGAGCTCAAAGAGCTGCTCGCGGCCCATCCGCGGATGGAAAAGCATCTCGTCGTCAGTGCGACGACGAAGGAGCAGGATGCAGAGGAGATTATGCGGCGCTTCTCGGCATGTAAGCCGGACCGCATTATCTTTACAAAGACGGATGAGACGCGGTCGATCGGCATGGTGCTTAATCTGCTCGCACACCGGGAGCTTCCGCTTTCGTTCCTGTCCAACGGGCAGAGTGTGCCGGATGATATCATTCCCGCTACGGCAGATCGCCTTGCGGAACTGCTCTTGAGGGAATGATATGACAGATCAGGCAACGCGGCTGCGTCAAATGGTCGGTTCTGAAGGGGAGACACCCCCGCGGGGGGGGCAGATGCCGACGGCCATATCATCTGCGCAGGCAGAGGCATGGGCAAATGTGCGTGTCATCGCGGTTACGAGCGGAAAGGGCGGCGTCGGCAAGACAAACATTACCGTCAACCTTGCGATTGCCCTAAAGCGCAGAGGGCATCGTGTGCTCGTGATCGATGCTGATCTGGGGATGGCCAATGTGGATGTTATGCTGGGGACGGCATCGCGCAGGCATTTGCTTGATCTCCTGCGTCCGGAGGTTAAGCTCGATGATGTCATCGTTGAAACGCCGCACGGCATCCAATATATTTCAGGAGGCTCAGGGATTGAAAAGGCTCTTGAATACGATCATGCGGAGAAGCTGCTCCTCCAGCAGAAACTCGCGGACTGTGCCGCCCGTGCAGACCTGATTCTCGTCGATACGGGGGCGGGCCTCGGACGCAATGTCATGGACTTCATTCTTGCGGCGGATGAGGTCCTCCTGGTAACGACGCCGGAACCGACGTCGCTCACCGATGCCTATGCCGTGATGAAGGCATACAGCATCTACGCCGCGCAGAAAAATCTCAGGCTCATCATCAACCGCGTATACGAGCAGAAGGAGAGCCGCGAGGTCGCAGCTAAAATGCAGCGGGCTGCCGAGAAATTTCTGCATATGCCGGTGGACTGCCTTGGCTATGTGTTTGAGGACACGGCCGTCACGAAGGCAGTGCGGCGGCAGACACCGCTGATCAAGGCAGAGCCGAATACGCCTGCGGCACGCTGTATCGATGCACTGGCAGAGGCTTTGGTTACCGGAGAAGAGATGCATGTAAAACGGGGATGGAAAGGTTTTTTGCAGCAAATTTTTAACTTTTCAACGTAGCCAAGGAGGAAAATTTAAATGGCGGGCGAATTGGTACAGGCAAGGAGTATTTTAACACTCGGCCAGAGATTGGAAATATTCTTTGAAAACAACGAGGACGGAACTCCCGGCTATACAAGCCGTGTAGAGGATATCCTCGAGGACGAAATCGTTGTTGCAATGCCCGTGGATGAACGCCTTGTCCCTGTGATCCCTCATGTTGGGGAGAATCTGTATGTCCTCGCAGGAGGCGACGGATGCCATTATCGTTTTTTCAGCGTTCACCGCAGCCACGGCCGGCATGACGGCCGGATTCCGGTTCTGCGAATCTCTCTTCCCGAAGTTGCGGAACGGTTTCAGAAACGCGGGCTTTTTCGAATTCTGGTAAACCTCATTGCGACGGTACGGCTCGTTGATGCGGACGGAACGATCGATACGCCGAAGCGTGTGCCGGTCGTTGACCTCAGCGGAAGCGGAATGTCATTCGTGTGGCCGAAGACTGTACCGGTTGACACGGAGGCAGCGCTCGAAATCAATGATATACCGGGGGTTGGAACGATTGAACTCATGACCCGGGTGATGCGTTCAACGCGCATCGAGCGTGAGGATGATACTCCCATTTATCATGTCGGTGTTAAGTTTCAGGGAATCTCACGCAGCCTGAGGGATCAGATCGTGCGCTACCTTTTCCAGGTCCAGCGCAACCAGGTGGAGCGTGTAAAAGAATGACTGACAGCGTCAAAAAAACAATCAGTTCCCGTGTTGGAGGAGCGCGCAGCCACATGCGAATTGTCGCAATCGGCGTCTCTACGGGCGGACCGCAGGCGCTGCAGACTGTTATTACAGGACTGTCGGAGCACTTTCCCTGTCCCATTGTGGTTGTACAGCATATGCCGGCCGGCTTCACAAATGCGCTCGCCTCCCGTCTGCACGATGCCTCCAAGGTTGCTGTTCGGGAGGCAGAGGACGGAGATGTGCTCAAACCGGGCTGTGTCTATATCGCGCCGGGAGATTACCATCTGCGTGTTCTGAACGACGCCGGAGGGCGGCGGATCGCACTCAGCGACGAGCCTCCGGTCGGCAACCACCGTCCGGCAGTCAATGTGATGTATGACTCCATCGCGCATCTGGGGAAGGATGTTGTTGCCGTGATCCTCACGGGGATGGGCAATGACGGAAGGGAAGGCATGCGCAGGATTAAGGAAAACGGCGGCTACTGCATTGCGCAGGATGAAGCGACCTGTGTCGTTTACGGAATGCCAAAATCCGTGATTGATGCGGGGCTTGCCGATGAGATATGCCCATTGCCGCAGATTGCGCAGGCGATTGAGGCGGCTGTGAGAAGATAGGAAGTAGGGGGAATATCAATGGATAACCAGTATATGGACATGTTCCTGGATGAGTCGCACGAACATCTGCAGTCTCTGAATGAAGGACTGCTGCGTCTCGAGGAGAACATGGAAGAAATCGGCGCGGTCAATGACATATTCCGCAACGCACACACACTGAAGGGCATGTCTGCAACGATGGGGTATGCCAAGATTGCAGAACTGACGCATGAGATGGAGGATGTTCTGGATCTTGTCCGCAAAGAGCAGCTGAAGCTCAACGAGGACATCATGGACACACTGTTCAAGTGCCTGGATTCTCTCGAGCAGATGGTCGACAGCGTCGGCAACGGAGAGTCTGAAGACGTTGTGGATGTTTCGGATCTCGTGGCTAAGCTCAGCTCGATTTCCAAAGGCACACCTGCACCTGCTGCGGCAGCCCCCGCTGCAGCAGCTTCTCAGCAGGAGACTGAAACTGCCGAGGGAGACGCCGGACTTGATCTTGATGAGATCGACCTGGATGTCATGAAAAAGGCAAAAGAGGCCGGTCTGCACATCTATCATGTGAAGGTCACGCTGATGGAGACCTGTGTCCTCAAGGCAGCCCGCTCCGTTATGGTTATGCATGCGCTGGACGAAATCGGCGACGTGATCAAGAGTATTCCTGCAGCGGAAGACCTTGAGCAGGAGAAGTTTGAGTTCAGCTTTGATGTGGTTGTTGCTACAGAAAACGATGTTGAGACGGTGAAGAATGCCGTTGATACCGTTTCCGAAATTGAAGATATTGCCGTGCAGGAGCTCGATCCCGACAAGCTCGGCAAGGATGCTGCACCGGCGCCGGCAGCAAAGACTGCGGCCGCACCGGCAGCAAAGGCTGCGGCTTCGGCGGAGAAGAAGGATGCGGCGAAGCCTGCCGCGGCTGCCCCTGCGAAGAAGCAGCATCAAAGCCAGAGTGTCCGCGTGGATATCGAGAAGCTCGATACACTCATGAACCTCATGGGTGAGCTGGTTATCAATAAAGTCCGCCTCGAGCAGATCGGCCAGACACATCGCATGAGCGATCTCATGGAGACGCTTGAGCAGATGGACCGTGTGACGGGCGATCTGCAGAATATTGTTATGAAGGTCCGCATGGTTCCGGTCAGCGCGGTGTTCAACCGCTTCCCCCGAATGGTGCGCGACGTATCCAAGGAACTCGGCAAGGAGATCAACCTCACGATCGAGGGTGAGGAGACCGAGCTGGATCGTACCGTTATCGACGAGATCGGCGATCCGATCATGCACCTCCTGCGCAACTCGCTCGACCACGGCGTTGAGAGCCCGGATGCACGCGAGGAAAAGGGAAAGCCGCGCGTCGGTGAAGTCGGTCTCATCGCGCGGCATGAGGGGAACAACGTCGTCATCATGATCACGGATGACGGCGCGGGCATTGATGCGAGCAAGATCCGCCGCAAGGCGGTCGAGAAGGGCATGGTTACGCAGGAGGAGGCAGATCGTCTCGACGATGCGGATGCGGTCCGCCTCATCTTCCTGCCGGGCTTCTCGACTGCGGAGCAGATTACCGATATTTCTGGACGCGGCGTCGGCATGGACGTTGTCCGCAGCAAGATTGAGGCCCTTTCGGGTCATGTTGACGTTGAGACCCACATCGATGAGGGCTCCGTCTTCAAGATCAAGCTGCCGCTTACCCTTGCGATCATTCAGGCAATGCTCGTTCAGGTGCAGGACGAGATGTATGCGATTCCGCTTGGCTCCATTGACAGTACGATCAACATCGAGCCGACGGATATCCAGACGGTTCAGAACAAAGAGGTCATCGTTCTGCGCGGCGAGATCATCCCGATCATCCGCATGGAGGAGGCGCTCCAGGTCCCGCATACGAAGGATTCGGATGAGCTCTTCGTCGTCGTTGTCCATGCGGGCGAGGCGAAGGCGGGCATTGTCGTGGACAATCTGATCGGCCAGCAGGAAATCGTTATCAAGACACTGGGCAACCTCTTCGCCGGCCTCAAGCTGTTCGGCGGAGCAACCGTACTTGGAGACGGCAAGGTTGCACTGATTCTCGATGTCGCAACGATGATACAGCAGTAAGCAGGGGAGGGTAAAGAAATGTCAGATGATATGAATCAGGGAAGTGCGCCGCAGAATTCGCAGTACGTGGCGTTTAACCTTCGCGATGAAGAATACGGCGTCAGCATCCTGAATGTGCAGGAGATCCGAAATCTCACGGATATCACGCGCGTTCCGTTTGCGGCGGACTTTATCAAGGGAGTCATCAATCTGCGCGGTTCGGTCCTTCCCGTGATTGACCTCAAGAAGCGGCTCGGACTTGCGGAAACACCGTATACGGAGCGCACGCGCATTGTCACCGTTTCGGTGGAGGATGTGCATGTCGGCATGCTGGTTGATGCTGTAACGGAAGTGCTCAGCCTCGAGAACGCGCCTGTTGACACGAAAAAAGCGACAAATGCGCGCGAGAACAGCCGCTTCCTCAGCGGGATTGGGAACATCAACGGAAGACTCATTGTTCTGCTCAACCTGGAGGAGATTGTCGGGATTCCGAAGGAAGCAAAATAGAGATTGCTTCGCAATATGAGGTAGGATGAATGCCAGTAGATGATGATCTGACAGAGCTGTCAGAGCTGCAGCTGGATGTACTGCAGGAGATTGGAAATGTCGGCGCGGGCAATTCTGCGACGGCACTTTCCCGTCTCATTAAGCACCGTATTGAGATGAATGTGCCTCATGTGGCGCTCGTTCCAATTGAAGAAGTACCGGAATTTGTCGGCGGACCGGAATTGGTTGTCGTCGGTATTTTCTTGCGCGTTTACGGCAAGGCACCGAGCAATATCCTCTTCCTCATTCCGCGCGAAAGCGCATTTGCCCTTGTGGATACGCTCCTCGGGCGTGACCGCGGCGCAACGACAGAGCTGGATACCATGGATGAGTCGGCACTGATGGAGATTGGCAATATTCTTGCGGGATCCTATCTGAATGCCTTCTATTCCTTTACGGGCATCAGCATGCTGCCGTCGATTCCTGCCCTTGCAGTGGATATGGCAGGTGCCATTCTCAATGTGGTTCTTGTTCAGCTCGGTGAAATGGGCGATCATGCACTTCTCATCGAGACGAACTTTGTGGCAGAGGATCGGAGCATCAGCGGGCATTTCTTCCTTGTTCCTGACCCCGGAGCCCTCAGCACCATTATGAATGCGGTAGGAGTTGGATGATATGCCGGATTTGATAAAAGTCGGTATGGCCGACTACAAAGTCGGCGCAGC
>CAUQVG010000043.1:0-12632 GCA_963521685.1 uncultured Selenomonas sp. | reverse complement strand
AGCAGCATGGAGATGAGGTAGACGAGCACGACGGCGGGCAGGTAACGGAACAGCGTCCAGCCCGTCCCCTTTTCGAGCGTCACCAGAGCTCCCGCGAGCAGGATGAGCACTGCGACATAGGTAAATCCGTCCGTAATCATAGAATCCACTCCTTTGTTGCGATAAGACCATCCGAATACAATATAATTCCTTGAAGAACTACAATATTGATTATATAATAAAGCAATGAAAGAATACAATGGTCTTCTGCCCTAAAATGTGTTTATTTCTGAAAAATTTCTGTATGCCAAAGGAGGATTTTCATGAAAATCACAAAGGTCGAACTCGGAATGCTCTCTGTCCCTCTGCGCGTCCCGTTCAAGACAGCGCGGCGGCGCGTGGACAGCGTGGAGGATGTCATTGTCCTCATCCGGACGGATACAGGAGCAACAGGCTACGGTGAGGCGCCGCCGACAGGTGTTGTCACGGGCGATACGACAGGCGGCATCATCGATGCGATCCGCACACATCTTGCGCCCCTGCTCATCGGGCGTGATATGAATGAGTTCGAGGACCTGATCCAGTCCGTGCAGACTGCACTCATTCACAACTCCTCGGCAAAGGCTGCCGTCGACATGGCCCTCTACGATCTCTATGGACAGCTGTGGAACATCCCCGTACACAAGCTCCTCGGGGGAGCGCGCGATGCCATTGTAACAGACATCACCATCAGCGTGAACGCCCCCGAGGAGATGGCACGCGATGCACGCGATGCGATTGCACGCGGCTATGACACGCTCAAGATCAAGGTGGGCATCGATCCCTCGCTTGACGTGGCACGGCTCCTTGCCGTCCGAGAGGCAGTCGGCAAAGACGTGCGCGTCCGGATTGATGCAAATCAGGCCTGGAAACCGCGCGAAGCTGTGCGTATTCTTGCACAGATGGCAGAAAAGGGACTCGACATTGAACTCGTCGAACAGCCCGTCGCCGCTGCGGACATCCAAGGGCTTGCCTATGTCACGCGCGAGAGCGACATCCCCGTGCTCGCGGACGAGTCGGTATTCAGCCCCGCTGACGCCCTGCGCATCATGCAGCTGCATGCCGCTGACATGATAAACATCAAGCTTATGAAATGCGGCGGACTCTATCCCGCGCAGAAGATTATCGCAGCAGCGGAAATCTACGGCGTAGAGTGTATGCTCGGCTGTATGCTCGAGGCAAAGATTTCGGTCAATGCCGCCGTTGCCCTCGCCTGCGCAAAAAAAATCGTGACACGCATCGATCTCGATGGTCCTGTCCTTTGCAGTGAGGATCCGATCGAGGGCGGCGCGGTATTCGACGAAAAAAATATTACAGCATCCTCAGCGCCGGGACTTGGGATATGCGGCATCAAGGGGCTGTGCTTACTGTGAGGAGAAATGTATGAGTACATCGGTTAATTTCGCCGTCGGCGATCCCTTTCCCATGCCGGTCCTCGCACAGACAGACGGCGGAATGTTTCAAGTCGACCGGAACGGCATGATGTTCCTGCTTCAGCTCTCTCGGACGGACGCGATTGCCGTTGAGGCATTCCGCACGGGAGAGATCGAGATTGCGGTGACAGAGACGGACGGCATTTTGTTCTTTCTCTACCGCATTGACGGGATTTTCAAGGATGGATGGGGAGACGCCCCCCTCTCCCTCTCCCTCGTAAAGGAGGAGCTTCTCCCGGATGAGGAGAGTCTCGCAGATCCGACAATCCACCTCTATCTGATCGATACAAATTTAAAGGTGCTGCTTGCGCAGAGGACCGCCCGCATACCGGAAGAGTTTGCCGCGGTGATCCGTGCACACGTGCGCGCAGAAAAAGAGGCTCCGCTCTCTGCCCTTGCATTTCAAAAGAAAGTCGCGGCCGTTTGGGCAAACAAATCCGCCGCCGATCTGCGGGCAATGGCATCAGCCGCACACACGCTGCCGATGACACTCGGCGGTGCAGTGCACTAAAAATGGGCTGCCGTTTGATGCGGCAGCCCATTTTTTCTGTATCACCTTATTTTACGACACATAGTACACGCGATTTGCACGCCGTGCCGGAGCTTTCGGCAGATCACAGTCCCGATAGCCGAGTGCACAGTGACCGATGCCGATGTATTCGCCCTCGATGCCGAGTTTTTTCAGCAGATCCTGATAGGCAGGCTCCTCGAACTCTTCCTTCGCACGGTTGATCCAGATTGTGCCGAGGCCGAGCGCATGCCCTGCAAGCATAAGATTCCCCATGACGAGGCTTCCGTCATAAACGCTGTTCGGCCAATCCTTCGGCGCAAGCACGATGAGGATGACGGGGGCACCGTAGAACGGGTCATGCCCCTCTTTCCATCCGCCGATGCGGCAGTTGTCACGCACAATCTGTGCGCGCAGTGCAGGTTCCGTCACGGCAATGATGATTGGTGCCTGTTTCCCCTTTCCATTCGCCGCATAGAGCCCCGCCTCGATGACTTCGTCAATGAGATCACGCGGGACCATATCTGATTTAAATTTCCGAATGCTGCGGCGTTCAAGCATGTCCTTGATGGTGGTATTCATAATGTCTCCCTCCCGGCCTTGATGCCCTCTGCGATGCGCGCGACGAGTGCCGTCCGCGCAAACGGAGTAATAATATAGTAGCCGTCAATATACGGCTCAATCTCCTTTGCGGTCTCAAGCGAGAGACGAACGGCAAGCTCCTCCGCCTCCTCCCGGTTCAATCCGCGGTATGCATCGATGATGCTCTCCTCGACATGAATCCCCGTGATCTCGCTCTCCATAAAGCGAGCATTGCGCTCGCTGACGACGGGCATAATCCCGCCGAGGATAAGCGCTCCCGGCAGAGCTTCGTGTGCAGTGCGAAGGTTCTCCTTTGCCCTGGCGCTAAGGATCGGCTGGGTAAAGAACCCTGCCATGCCCGCCTCCATTTTCTTCTTTGCAAGTCCAAGCTGAGACGGGAAGTATTTCGCGTTGACGTTGAGTGCGCCAAACACATGAAAAGGCACAACATCCCCGCGTGCGCCGAGGCTTGTAATGAAGGAGGAGAGTTTGCGCGAGTTGAACTGATAGACACTCTTGACCTCATCGCGCTCCGCCGTTGGAATCGGGTCGCCCGTAATCGCGATCATGTTATGTATCCCCTCAGCGCTCAGCGCGAGGAGGATGGATTTGATCGCGTTGAGGTTGCGGTCGCGGCAGGTCATATGCGGAATCGGCTCGATTCCGAGCGTTCGGTATATACGCCCGGCAAGCATCGCCGCATCCATGCGCGCCCGTGCAATCGGGTTATCGGCAACCGTTATGGCGTGGATGCCTGCCGACTGCAGCTCCCGCGCACCCGCCATGAATTTATCCGCATTGCCGATCTCGGGCGGGTCCAATTCCACCGTAATCGGCTTCTTTCCCGCTGCCAGCGCATCGAAAAATGCACTCTGCGCTGTGCCCATCACATCCGGCTGTTTTTCTCCGTCCGCAGATGCCAATCCTCCGGCATTCTCCGCAAGCGCCGCACAAAGAGCACGAATATGCTCCGGCGTAGTGCCGCAGCAGCCTCCGGCAATGGAGACACCTTCGCGCACGATTTCAGCGAGGCTTGTGCCGAAGTAATCCGGCGCACTCTCGTAGAAGGTCCGCCCGTCCACAACAACGGGATGTCCTGCGTTCGGCATCAGCGAGATCGGCAATACAGATGTGCCAATATGCTGCACCAGCTCCTGCATCTGGCGCACACCGTTCACACAGTTAAACCCGACAGCGTCAACCTGACCGCTGTCAGCCGCCGCGCGAATCAGCTCCTCAACAAAGTGTCCGTCGCGGGTATAGCCGCCTGGAAGTGCAGAAAACGAAACCAGAATAAATGCTTGAGGGCACTGCTTCTTGATATGCTTTGCTGCATCGATCAACCCCTCTATTGAGGAATTCGTTTCGAACAGGAAGTGTTCCGCACCGCATGCAAGAAACGCATCGGCAAGGAAACGGTACTCATCAACAATATCTGCGTGCGGGAGTCCTATAACAGGGCCGATATCGGCAAATACATAGGCACCAAAGGGCTCCGCTGCACGCGCAGCAAGCTCCCAGCCCGCACGGATGATCCGTCCCACGGTCTCCCCGTCGCCCTGATAAACAATACGGTTTGCGGCAAAGGTATTCGTCTTGATTGCCTGCGCACCTGCACGCAGATATTCCGTATGAATATCTCCCACAACAAGAGGTGCCTCAAGGTTGGCCAGTTCCACTCCCTTGCCGCGGGTATGTGTCTTTTGGGCATAATAGGTGCCCATGCCGCCGTCAAAGATGAGCGGCTCTTTTTTTATGTGTTCCCGTATGTCCATGCGCTCCTGCGCCATATCTACAGCCTCCTTGCCGGCTTTCGCTATCCCAGTACGCGGCGCGCGATCTCAACGATGCTGCGCGCATCGCCCGCATAGTGATCCGCACCGATTTCTTTTGCGTAATCCTCCGTCAGCACCGCACCGCCGACCACGGTTTCGCACGGATGTCCCGCCTCATGGAGCGCGTCAATCGTGCGCTTCATTGCTGTGACCGTCGTCGTCATCAGTGCAGACAAGCCGATGAGACCGACCTTCTTTTCGATGGCGACCTCCACCACGCGCGTGACGGGTACGTCACGCCCGAGGTCGATAATCTGGTAGCCGTAGTTCTCGAGGACAACCTTCACGATATTCTTGCCGATGTCATGAATATCTCCTTCCACGGTCGCAAGGATGATCTTTCCCTTCGAGACGCCCTGTCCTTCCTCGGCGAGCCGCACCTTGATGAGTTCAAGGCCTGCCGTCGCCGCATTCGCCGCATTGATGAGCTGCGGCAGGAAGATAATTTCCTTTTCATAGCGGTCTCCCACGATATCAAGTGCGGGGATAACCTTTTCCTGAATGATCTCCATCGGCGCCATCTCTGTAAGGAGTTTGCGCGTGATACGCTCCGCATCATCACTGAGCCCGCGCATGATGGCATCCATCAGAGGATCGACCGCATCCGTGCTGTCCGCTGCAGCAGTGGTTGCTGCGGCCGCCGGCTCATTCCCGGTGATGCCGAGCTCTTTGCGGCGGCGCATCTCCGCCTGTTCAGGGGCAAAACGCTCGATGTAGGCAGCGCAGTCAACATCCTCCCCCGACACAGCGCGGAACGAAACGACGGCATCCATAACTTCCTTCGTGTTCGGATTGATGATTGGGAAATCAAGCCCGACGTGCATTGCCTGTATGAGGAAGTTCTCCGTCATATGCCCGCGCGCAGGCAGTCCGAAGGAAATATTGCTGACGCCGAGTGCACAGTGCAGGCCGAGGCGCTCATGAACTTCGCGCACCGCGCGCAGAGTCTCCATGGCCTGCTCCTGCTGTGCCGAGACCGTGAGCGTCAGGCAGTCGATGATAATGTCCTCACGGTCGAGTCCGTACTTTTCTGCCTCTGCCGTGATCCGCTCGGCGATGGCGACACGCTGCGCCGCCGTCTCCGGGAGTCCGCGCTCATCCATTGCAAGCCCGAGCACTGCTGCACCGTAATGCTTGGCCAACGGAAAAATCGCATCCATACGCTCGCGTTCGCCGCTGACCGAGTTGATGATGACGCGCCCGTTCGATACGCGCAGCGCAGCCTCGATGACCTTGGGGTTCGCCGAATCGATCTGCAGCGGCAGGTCGACAACACTCTGCACCGCCTTGACAACATAGGGGATGATCTTCTCCTCATCCACTCCCTGCGCGCCGACGTTGATATCCAGCACCTGCGCACCAGCCTCCTGCTGGGATATGGCAAGCTTTTTAATGTAGCCGTAGTCCTCTTCAAGGAGAGCCTGTTGGAGCCGTTTCTTCCCGGTCGGATTGATGCGCTCGCCGATGACGTTAAGCTTGCCGTATTCGGCAACACGGCCCGGAGAGGCCACACCCTTGCGTTTCTTCCGGGCAGGCCGATCTGCTGCCCCTCCCGCCGTGGAAAGCGCAAGCGCACGGATAAAATCCGGATTCGTGCCGCAGCAGCCGCCCATGATAACGGCCCCGCGGTGTGCGAACTCCGCCATCTCCCGTCCAAACTCCTCTGCGGTCATCTCATATGCCCCCGTGCGGGGGTCTGGCAGTCCTGCATTCGGCTTTACGATGATGGGCAGATCCGTCCACTCCATCATCTCCGCAACAATCGGCCGAAGCTCCACCGGACCGAGTGAGCAGTTGACGCCGAGTGCGGATACGCCGAGCGCATCCAGGGTGACGGCAACAGACGGAACGGCTGCACCGAGAAAGGTGCGTCCATTCTGCTCGAAGGTCATTGTCACCCAGATCGGCAGCTTTGTATGCTCCTTTGCCGCAAGCACGGCAGCCTTGGCCTCATAGAGATCCGTCAATGTCTCGAAAATAATGAGGTCGGCGCCCGCCTCCTCACCTGCAGTGACCATCTCTCGAAAGAGCTCATATGCCTCCTCAAAGGAAAGTGTGCCAAGCGGCTCGACCAGCTCTCCTATGGGGCCAATGTCAAGCGCGACACGCACACCGGGTATGCCGGAGTTCTCCGCAGCACGGCGTGCAGTCGCAACATTGGCCGCGATGACCGCGGCAACACTTTTCCCCGTGTCCTCAAGCTTATGCCTGTTCGCACCAAATGTATTGCTGTATATGACACGGCTGCCCGCCGCAATATAATTCCGATGAACCTCCTCGATCACATCGGGGTGCTCCATGCCGAAAAGCTCGGGCCGTTCGCCCGGCGCAAGCCCGCGCGCCTGCAGCTCTGTGCCCATGCCTCCATCCAATATAATAATGTCCTTCATTTGTATTCCTACTCCCAATCAATTCGCTTTATGTCTTTGCCCCTTCCCTGCATCTGCGCCCTGCCTTTCGGAAGGGACAGTTGCGGAACATGAGGCAATGCTCGCAGTCCGGCGGCCGATGCGGCTGAGGTGTTCGTGCAATGCCCATGATCGCCGTCACAGACTTGCGCGGCACCATGATAGTCGTCGGCGTCAGTGAGACGCCGACGCGGCGCGTCATATCCAGCAGCGCAAAGAATTTCGGCTGCTCCGTGATCGGTAAATCGCCGTAGCCGGGGCTGAAGCGGTCTGTAAGGTAACGCCCCTCCGCTTCTACAGCAGCACGCATATCACTCTCAAAGTTGTTGCAGATGTTCTCGATCGCCGTACTTGCGCATGCGTCCATGATGACAGAATCTGCCGCATTCATCACCTCATAGCGCATCATCAGCCGCTCCACCCCGGGACCGAGCGTCGCGCCGAAAAGAACAGCCTCCTCGCACGGTTCCAGCATCTGCGGGATGTCCTTCCCCGCGAACGTGACACCAAGCACGGCACCGTTCTCCAGAGGAACCTGGCGATACGTCAGGCGCGGGGTCGCCGCGGCGAGCACCTCATCCGTGCAGCGCCGAATCTGCGCCGCGATCTCCTCCGTCAGCTCCTGCCCGCGGAATCCGAGGTACTTTAGAATCTCATTCATATTCAGCGTTGTGAAACGCGGTTCAAACATAGCTTCTCCTATTTTCCATTGTGATATAAGATCACCATTATACAACACACAGGATAAAAGATTATATCATATTCGCAGGTTCCTCACAAATATACTTTTGTCAAATGGTGATATGTGCTATAATACTGCCCTGTCGTTCTGCACGGCAGAGTTCTAGTCAAGGGGGATATGGAATGATTAAAGAAGCCATCAAAAAGATCGTGGACAAGCAGGATCTCGGCTATGACGAGGCATATGCCGTCATGAACGAGATTATGTCCGGCGAAACCTCGGCCGTCGAGAATGCGGCCTACCTCGCCGCACTCTCTACAAAGAGCAGCGGCATGGAGACAATCGACGAGATCTCCGGCTCAGCTGCGGCGATGCGTGACCACGCAGAGACCGTCGAGCATGATATGGATGTCATTGACATTGTCGGCACAGGGGGCGACCACTCGGGCAGCATCAACGTCTCGACCACGGCCTCGTTCCTCGCCGCTGCAGCAGGGCTCAAGGTATGCAAGCACGGCAACCGCGCAGCTTCATCGAAGAGCGGCACGGCAGACTGTCTCGAGGCGCTCGGTGTGAATATCGATCAACCTCCTGAGAAGGTGCGCGAGGAGCTGCGCTCCATTGGGATTGCCTTCCTCTTCGCCCAGCGCTACCATCAGTCGATGCGGCATGTCGGAGCCATCCGCCGTGAGCTTGGCATCCGCACGGTGTTCAACATCCTCGGTCCCTTGACGAATCCGTCACATCCCTCCTGCATGCTGCTCGGTGTCTACGGAGAACATCTTCTGCGTCCGCTTGCAAGGGTTCTGCCGGGACTCGGTGTAAAACGAGCCCTCATCATCCACGGGACAGACGGCATGGACGAGATCTCCATCGGTGCTCCAACGCTGGTGCGCGAGATCACAAGCGGCAATGAGAGCGCCTATGAGATCCGCCCGGAGGACTTCGGCATAGCACCGGCATCCAAGGATGCCATTCGCGGCGGATCCCCGGAGGAAAATGCCGCTGTCACACGAGGGATCCTCGCGGGCGACATCAAGGATGCCCGCGCCAACATCTGTCTCATGAATGCCGGCGCTGCCATCTACATCGGCGGGAATGCCTCCTCCATCGCTGACGGTATCACAGCCGCACGCCAAGTCATTGCTGACGGCAGTGCTCTCCGGAAATTGGAGGAGTTTATCCGCATCTCGCATTAAAGAAAGGATCTTACATATATGCAGGCACTCGAACGACTCAGTAACTTCGTCTCCCGTTATATGGCATTATTTGTTATCGTGATTGCAGGCATCTCACTCTTTCAGCCGTGGACATTCAAGTGGACGGTGCCGTGGATCACGATTCTGCTCGGCATTGTCATGTTCGGCATGGGTATGACCCTGCGCTTTGAGGACTTTAAGCTCGTCCTGCAGCGTCCGCGCGACGTGCTCATCGGCACAGTCGCACAGTTTGGCATCATGCCGCTCCTCGCATGGGGACTGGCACATGCCTTCTCACTCCCGCCGGAACTTGCGGCAGGCGTCATTCTCGTCGGCACATGTCCCGGCGGCACCTCGTCCAATGTCATGACCTATCTCGCGCGCGGGGATGTGGCACTCTCCGTCTCCATGACGATGGCATCCACCATCCTCGCCCCCTTTTTAACCCCACTCCTCACACTCTGGCTGGCAGGTCAGTGGATTGATATTCCGGCAGAGAAGATGATGGTCTCCATCGCCCAGGTCGTTATCGCGCCGATCATTCTCGGCATCCTCATCAATCACTTCTTCGAGCGCCCCGTCCAGAAAGCAGTCAAGGTGCTCCCGCTGATCTCCGTCGTCGCGATCGTACTCATTGTCGGCGGCGTTGTCGCGGCGAATGCAGGACGCATCATTGAGACCGGCGCGCTCATCATGGTCGTTGTCATGTGTCACAACCTTCTTGGCTATGCGCTCGGCTTCCTCGCTGCAAAACTGCTTGGTATGAACATAGCGAAGGTCAAGGCCGTCTCCATCGAAGTCGGCATGCAGAATTCCGGACTTGCGACCTCACTTGCTCTCCTGCATTTCGGCGCAGCCGCAGCAATTCCGGGAGCCCTCTTCAGTGTCTGGCACAACATCTCCGGCTCTCTTGCCGCGAACTACCTGTCCAGCCGCATGAAAAAGGCATCATAACAAAATATCATACACGAAAAGAGGCGGACCGTTGCGGTCCGCCTCTTTGAGTTCCCGATTCCCCTTTGGAAACGGAGTTAATGATTGAACATATTACGCAGCGCCTGCTTGTTAACCTCGCGGTTGAGCTGGGCAAGATGCTGCGTCAGCTTGATGCTCTTCGGGCATACGCGCTCACAGTTCTGGCTGTTGCCGCAGCTGGTGATGCCGCCCTTCTCCATCAGCGCATTGAGACGCTTCGGCGCATCAAACTGACCGAGCGGATGGAGGTTGAAGAGGAGTGCCTGCGCAGTCGGCGCAGGTCCGATGAAGTCCGACTGCGGGCCCACATTCGGGCATGCCTCGAGGCAGCAGCCGCAGGTCATGCAGTGGGACAGCTCGTAGCAGGTCTCTGCCGTGTACGGATTCTGGATCGGGGCATCCTTATTGTCCCATGTGCCGTCCACCTCAACCCAGCCGTGAATGCGCTTGAGGCTCTCAAACATAACCGATCGGTCAATGAGGAGGTCACGGATAACGGGGAATGTGCGTGCCGGCTGCAGACGAATCGGCTGCGTGAGATGATCCACCAGCGCACAGCATGCCTGCTGCGCGCGGCCGTTGATGACCATCATGCATGCGCCGCAAACCTTCTCCAGGCAGTTGCATTCCCAGACCGGAGGCGGAACACGCTTGCCGTCTGCCGTCACGGGATTCTTCTGAATCTCCATGAGGGCTGCAACGACGTTGAGGCCGGGACGATAGTCGACTTCGAACTCCTGCGTATACGGATTTTCGCTGGGGCCATCCTGACGCTCGATGATAAAACGAACTTTTTTCTGTTCTGCCATGACTTCTATCCTCCCTTACTCCTTCTTGGCGACGGCGTAATTGCGCGCGCGCGCCTTGATCAGCGAATGCTCGAAATCCATGTAGCTGATAATCGGCTCTTCGGTCTGCGGATCGTAGTCCACAATGGAGGTCTTCATGAAGCGCTCATCGTCGCGCTCGTAGAATACAAGCTCACCGGCGGCATCCGTCATGCGCTCGCCTTTGTCATCAAGGAGGATCTTGGCATGTGCGCCGCGGCTTTCATCACGGCAGCGCGCCGCCTTCGTCACAGCCATTGCATAGAGGATCATATTGCGCAGCTGCCGCACGAACATGGCCTCCTGGTTTGCCCATGTGCCATGGTCCGTCACGCCGATGTCATCCCAGCGCTTCAAAATATCCTTGAGTCTCTCAAGGCAGATGTCAAGTCCCTTGTTGTCGCGCTCGATCGACACGTAGTCGTACATGATCTCGCCCATTTCCTGATGGAGCTTGTGTGCGTTCTCAGAGCCGGTCATATTGCGGATCTTATCGAACTCCGCCACAGCTTCCTTGCGCGCGGCCTCCATCTCTTCCTCTGTGAGCGCAGCGCCAAGCTCGCCGCTGCGCGCCCAGCGCAGCGCCTCGGGTCCCGCGATATAGCCGGAATATGCCGCCGAGAGGAGGGAGTTCGCACCGAGACGGTTCGCGCCGTGATACTGATGGTCACACTCGCCCGCTGCCATAAGCCCCGGGATATTCGTGTGATGCGCGCGATCGACCCAGATGCCGCCCATCGAGTAGTGCACGGACGGGAAAATCTCCATTGGTACCTTGCGCGGATCCTCGCCGACGAACTCGGAATACATCTCGAGGATGCCGCCGAGCTTGCGCTCGAGGTACTCCGCAGGGATATGCGAGAGGTCGAGATAGACGCGGCGGTCATTGTTGACGCCGAGGCCCATGTGGACACAAACCTTGAAGATCGCACGCGAGGCAACATCACGTGGGACAAGGTTGCCGTAAGCCGGATACATCTCCTCAAGGAAATACCAAGGTTTGCCGTCCTTGTACGTCCAGACGCGGCCGCCTTCTCCGCGGCATGCCTCAGACATCAGGCGGTTCTTATCCGAACCGGGGATTGCCGTCGGATGGATCTGAATAAACTCCGGATTGCCGATATGCGCCCCCTGCTGGTAGGCGGAGGAGACCGCCGAACCGTTGCAGATCGTAGACGCCGTGCAGCGGCCAAACACCTGTCCCGGCCCGCCTGTTGCAAGCATAACAACATCTGCCGGAAACGCCTTGATCTCGTTCGAATTCATATTCTGGGCGACAAGACCGCGGACGATGCCGTCCTTGTTCTTGATTGCACGAATGTATTCCCAGAACTCATACTTCGTGACCTTGCCCTTAACCTCCCAGCGGCGCACCTGCTCATCGAGCGCGTAGAGGAGCTGCTGGCCGGTCGTGGAGCCGGCAAATACCGTACGCTTATTCTTCTGTCCGCCGAAGTTGCGCAGGTCAAGCACGCCCTCTGGCGTACGCGTAAACGGAACCCCCATACGATCAAACATCTTGACGAGACGAGGGGCAGCCTCGACCATGCCTTTGACCGCCAGCTGGTCGGCAAGGAAGTCGCCGCCGTAGACCGTATCATCAAAGTGCTCATAGACACTGTCATGCTCGCCCTTAGTATCCATGCAGGCATTCATTCCGCCCTGCGCGCAGAGCGAGTGCGAACGCTTCACCGGGCAGTAGGAAAAAAGGTCGACCTTGCCGCCGCCTTCGCAGACCTTCAGCGCCGCAAGAAGTCCTGCCAGACCGCCGCCGATGATCGCAATGTTATTCTCTGGTACTTTAGCCATTCTAACTCTCCTTTGCTGCAGTTTTTAGATGAAATAGCTGCCCATGAAGGCGAGCGTAACCAGGCTCATCAGCGTGCAGAGCCCCATCGAGAGCGCATTGATCACAGACTGCGCGCGCGGGCCTTTTGCGATGCCCCACGTCATGCAGAACGTTGAGATGCCGTTGCAGAAGTGGAAAATCGCCGCAATCATGCCGAGTGTATAGAGCACCGTGTGGAGGATGGCGTACTCACCCGTTACAAAGTAAACGTAAAGGAGATCGTAGTTGATGTGCACCCCCATGATGCCCTTCTCCCACACGCGCATATAGCCGACGTGCCAGATGAGGAACGGGATGAGCAGCCATGCCGTATAAC
>CAUQVG010000042.1:0-12675 GCA_963521685.1 uncultured Selenomonas sp. | reverse complement strand
TAGCGCTGCGGTACTCGACCCATGTGCCGTCCTTGCTCTCAACGGTCGGCTCGCAAATCTCACGCAGTCCGCCGTTGATCTGGTCGCGGAAAAGCACAAACCGCACGTAGCGGAAATGCTCATTGATGCTGTCCGTGACCATCCGCGCCTTGGTCCGGACGAACTCTTCGCAGAGGTGAATCCCGTGCTCGATGTATTCCATCTGCTCCGCTGCCTGCTTAAGCTCCTGCTTGAGCTCTCCGACGCGCTTCCGGCTGTCCTCGGAGGACTGTGCCTTTGCGATGCGCAGGTTGACCGCTGCGATCTCGTCTTTGACTGTCTGGATGTCACGGTCATAGGCGTTCATCGTGCCGTCTTCTGCGCTCTGTCCGAGGCGCAGACGGTTACGCAGCTCCTCCATGCGGGAGGTAATCTCCTTGTACTCTTCCGTATCCTCAAAAGGCGGCGGCGTGGTAATTTTTGCCCGCCACTCGCCGACGAGCTCCTCTTTCTCCTTGATTTCGCGTTCCATCGCAGCAATGTCTGCCGCCTGTGTCTCGAGCTCTGCCGCGCACGCCTCGATCTTATCCTTGCTGCATTCCTGCCCTCGGCGGTTGATTTCCTCCTTATCGATAGCGTTCAGCTCGTTAAATGCTGCGCGCATTTCTCCGATGCGCTCTGGTGTCAGTGTCTGATGGCAGGTCGGGCAAAGCTCCGCGCTTGCATCCCACTTTCGCGCCTGTACCGCTGCGTATTCCTCCATCAGAGCCTTGCGCTTCTCCTGCATGCGTGTCAGCTCTCGGAGGTTGTCTTGATGTTTGCGCTTGAGTGCGTCGAGTTTGTCTTGCACATTGCGCTTGTCTGCGGTCATGCCGTCAATGATCGCATTGGCTTCCTGATTCGCCGCCGCGCCCTGCTCGATGTATGCGGCGCGTTTTTTTGCAAGATCGACCTCGAGTCCGGCGAGTGCTGCGCGTGTCGCCTCCTGCTTTCCGTCCGGTGTGGAGAGGCTGCGCTTTTTCTCCTCGATGGAGGCTTTCTTTTCCTCCAATGAGCGGAGCTGCGCGTTCAGGGTCTCCGCGTCCTCGACGTTCTCGGCAATGTTCTTGCTCGCCTCGTCAATGCGGGCGGGCAGGAGCTCGAGATCCTTGTTGAGTTTGCTCCGTTGCTCGGCGGCGATCTTACGCCATTGCTCGACGGTGTAGTTCTTGTCGCTCGTCCCGGGCATCAGAAGAAAATCCTCGATGCCCTCCAACTCCTCATTGGCCGCGATTACATCCATGTACGCAAAGTCCCCCGCCATTTCGAAGAGGATGCGGCGCTTCTCATCCGTCTTCATGGTATCCGCGAAGTATCCGAGCACCATGAGCATCTTGACCCGTTCGAGGTCTGTGCCGCAGACGTTCTCGAGGATTTCCGTGTACTCCTTCTTCTTGGACTTCACGCCGTCGACGTAGTAATCCGTGACGTTGCCGGTGTACTCCTCGGCAGCTGCGCCGCGCTTGCGCGTCCACTTTTCGTAAAAATCCTTCGCGACGGTGATCCGTCGGCCGTCTGCGAGCTCGATCTCCATGCTTGCCTTGTGGTTGATTCCGTGCGTCCCTGCGGTCTTCGGAGTAAAGTCCGCCTCTTCCGTCGCAGGGCGGTCGATGAGCAGCCAGCAGATCGCGTTTGCGATCGTGGTCTTGCCCGTCCCGTTGGCACCGTAGATGTCCGCGTCCTTTCCGTCAAAGTTGACGGTGAGATTCTTAATGCCGCGGAAGTTCTCAAGCGTCAGGCTGAGTATCTTCATATTGTCTTTCCTCCTGTTCCGTGATACAATCACGGTGTAAAACTTATTCTTCTGCGCTCAGAGCGGTGCCAGCCGCATCGGGCGCTTTTTCTTTGGTCAGCTCTCGATGCAACATCTTTTGCAGTTTTCCCGCGCAAGATTTGCAAAGATCAAATGTAGCGGCTGAACTTCCGAGGTCCATTTTTATGACCGTGCCAGGCTGTTTTCCACATGCCCAGCAATCGCCGCTTTTGTGGCGCGTCGTTACTCTCATTTGTCTCCCTCTCCCTTCTTGCCTTTTGCGTTTAGTTCCCGCGCCCTCTGCTGCGCCTCTACTTGTGTCCCAAAGGTGCGGGGGTCCATCTCCATCACGCCGCCAACTGTCCGGCACGCCCGCCACATCGGCAAGATGCCGTCGACGATCTCGCGGCAGATGCTCCACGGGGTCACGCGAACTCATACCAGACGAGCTTAGGGGCACTCTCCCAATGTTCCGGGTTGGGGTCGTCCGTCGTGCCCCAGTTGCGGAACAGGACGGCCGCCCCTCGTTCCGTCTTGTAGACAACCTCCGCGCTCTCCTCGTCGAGAGCGCGGCCGCAGTTATGAGTGTCGCGTGCCTCCCAAATGTCGCCGATGTTAGCTGCACGCAGGTCGGCGTAGGTTACCTCGACGAGCTCGCCGTCCCCATCATAGGAGCTACCCAGCATTTCAAAGGCAGCTTCTTCCTTCTTGATTTCCATTTCCTTTTTCATTTCTTCTCCTCCTTCACCCAGTAGGTTATCCGCAGCTGATCTCCCGGGTAGATCATCCCCTTGCGCTCCATGAGCCAAGGGTTAAGCTCCTCGATACCGCTCTTGTATTCGAGGATATACCGGCGCGTGCCCGTGTTCTTCGCAACGTACTCCTCGGCAATCCCCCAGAGTGTGTCGCCCTGGCGCACCGTGTAGGTCTCCTCGACCAACACAGCATCCCGGGTATCGTCCCATGGATTCACAGCACCCGAGCAGAGCGCTGCGAGGCCTACAAACGCCCCACCGATGATGACGGCTTTCCAAAACTCACGCATTTTCTGCCACCTCCTTTCAGGCAATGATCCGTTTGCGCGGACGTCCGCGCCGCCGTGTCATCTCGAGCTGCTCTGCATTCTCTACGATCTTCGCGGCATGCTGCAGATCTTTGTGAGAAACCGCTGTGTCCGCAATCCATTGCAGGAGCGGCCCCCGTGCGATCTTTATGGATGTCCCTACCCAGAAAGCTGGGAAGTCGCTCCTTCCGTGCCGCGCCGCGTGTGCCAGCGCACGGATTAACTCGATGCGAACACCGGTGTATGCGGCAGCCTCCTCGACAGTGAGTGCTGCTTTTTTCCAAATTGGAATCAGCTCTTTCCCCATCTGATCACCTCCTCTTTTCAAGGTAAATCTGAATCTCGCACGCAATCGCTGAGAGTCCCTGAACTACATTGAGCAAATGCTCCATCCGCGGAACTTCGTCCGCCGTAAGTGTTCCGTCCCGCGCGATCTGCAGAAGCTCCTTGTCGGAATCCCTGATCTGCTCGAGTGCGCTGAGAAACTTGACCGTGATGCGGTCCAGCTCGTTTAGCTCCGCCCGTGGAACGGTGCGCTGACCGATGGGGCAGCACTGCGAGCAGTGGTAGTTCAGCAGTTCCGGAGCGTGGTACGCCTCCGCCATGAGGAGAACTTCCTCTGGATATGGCGTCATCGTCCCCATTTCAATGCGCTGCAGTCTCTTTCGATCAATGCAGGTTTCCTCACTCGCTCCCTCACGGCTGCTCATACGCTCGTTGCGCTCTGAAGCAGCAATACGGGCTAAATAGTACTTGCTCGATGCTGTTGACGGTGCAATCTTGCTCATAGTCCGTTTCACCTCCTTGGGGTATGCTATGGATAGTTGTTCCATGCCTTGCTAATGTACTTTTAGTACATTAGCAAGGCAAAAAAAACACATCTTCAATGGACGCCCCGACAATGGAAGCAATCAGACGTGCACGTTTGAGTGACGGTGTCCGCTTTCCGCTTTCGACAAAAGCAATGTACCTCTGCGAAACTCCGGCCTTTGCAGCCAGTTCCGTCTGCGTAAGGTCCATCTTTTCACGAAACTCCCTTACACGATTCATAGTTTCACCTCCTCTTCTTAATCGTACTAATAGTACTGTACTTTTCGTACTTTGTCAATGGATTTTTTCCTTGAAACGGGTATAATAGAACATATAGTTCTATATCGGAGGTGTTTCTTTTATGATAAGCCGGCGTATAAAAGAATTACGACTCGAAAATCATATGACACAAAAAGAGTTATCGGATTATTTGAATCTGACCCCTAAAATGATTTCATTTTACGAATTAGGGCAACGTGTTCCGCCAAGTGACATCATTTTGAAGCTCGCCGAGAAATTTAATGTTAGTACGGACTATCTCCTCGGAAAAGCAAAAACAAAGCAAGGCGACCTTCCTTCCCTCACCCCGAAAGACGAGCGCCAGATCGCACGGGACCTCGAGAATATCGTCGATTCTCTCAACGGTGCTGCGGCGATGAGTGACGATCCAGAAGACGAGGAAGATCGAGAGATGCTGAAGGCTGCACTCCTCCATGCCATGACGCTTTCAAAACGAATGGCAAAGAAGAAGTTTACGCCGAAAAAGTACCGCCACGAGGATTGAGCCATGAGTCCGCGACAGGTTGCTATAGGGATAGCGGAACGCTACAACACCAACAATCCATTTGAGATCGCTCGAGAACGCAACATTGGGATTCTATACGAGCCGATGAAAACGACCTACGGGTTTTATGTTCGGTATCGCAGATTTCAGAATATCATCTTGAATAACACACTCCCAGAGGGGATACAACGATTCGTCTGCGCTCACGAACTTGCACACTCGATTCTGCATGCCGATCTCAACGTGCCAAAACTCACACGCTATACGTTCTTCTCGCGGGACAAGTTCGAGGTGCAAGCAAATACTTTTGCCGTTGAGCTGCTTCTGCCCGACGAAATGATTCGCGAGTATCCGGAATGTTCAACATTCCAGCTTGCGGTCTTAGTCGGTATTCCAGTGGAGTTCGTCAGTCTCAAATGCTTAGATTGTTGATACGGAGGTTTTCGAATGTCCACCGCACAAAAGAAAGCCGTTGAACTCCTTCTCTTTGACGGGACGATGGATGGGATCGTTATTGCATCACGGAAGGGGTCAAATACGAGGGCACTCAAGATTCCACGAGATCATCTGGCGGATGCTGTCGACGAGATTCAGCAGTGCAACATCGGCGTGTACTTTCTCTTCTACGAGAGAGAGCTGCTGGGAGTGGAGACGCTATACATCGGCGAATCCTCCAACCTGTACAACCGCCTGCTGAATCATGCAAAAAATAAGGAGGACTGGATCACGGCGGTAGCCTGCTGCTCCGCTGATCTGAACAAGTCTATCCTGCATTTCGTAGAGCACGAGCTCTGCCAAACGATCACGAACAACGGGCATGCAGTAAAAACGAAGCAGTCAAATCAGAACATCATGATTAGTGCGAGTGACACTCTCTTCGCGGAAGAATTCACGGATGAGATCGCCCTCTTTCTCAGTTCGTTTGGATATAACGCTCTGCGTGCTGTGGAGAAGAAAGGGGAAGCCTTTTTCTGCAAGGCAAAGGACGCCGATGCGACCGGCTTCAAATCAAACGAGGGCTTCACTGTGCAGAAGGGATCACGTGTCGCTTCGAGCGTTGCCCCCGCCTTCAAGAGTTCAAACTACGCCATCATTCGAGACGCTCTGGAGCAGGACGGAATCATCAAGGGTTACGTGTTTCGCCGGGACTACGGGTTTAGCTCTCCGTCTGCTGCCGCATCCATCGTCCTTGGCAACAGCAGCAACGGGCGTTTCCTGTGGAAAACGGCGAACGGCGTAAAGTTGGGGGATTTGTAGGGAGGTTATTGCTATGATAGACACCGTCGCCAGCTATGCGGAAAAGAACAGAAAAGAAATCGACGAACGATCGAGGAAATAAAATGCCAATCAAACGAAAAGACGGGCGCTATCAGTCAAGCATCATCCTTGAGGACCCGATCACGGGCGAGAAGGTACGGCGCTATTTCTACGCCTACACGCTGCAGGAACTTGAGGCTGAGCGGCGACGCATCATGAACGCGAACATCTCGGATTTCCTGCTAGTCGAGACGTTCCATCGTTTCTCGGATGAGTTTCTCATCATGAAACGCGACGTGGATAAACTCGAGGCTTCGACGCTCTCCACCTATCAAGGCTTTCTCACGCGCCATATCCTTCCGCAAATCTCGCCGACGATGAAGATCGCCGATGTGAAGCCCGCCCTGCTGAAGCACATCCTCGCCAAGATCGATGGCGATCGGACGAGGCAGGCTGTCTATACGCTGCTGCAGTCGATCTTTCGTGCGGCCAAGTTCGAGCGGTTGATCGAGAACAATCCGATGGAGTACATCCGTAAGCCGAAGCACAAGGCGACGGCAGCGGGCATTGTCACACCGGAGATTTATCACGCGATCCTTGATGCGATCCGTGGATCACAGGCAGAACATCTCTTTAAGTTCGCGTGGGGCACAGGGCTGCGCCGGGGTGAGATCGTCGCGCTCCGCTGGTCGGACTTTGACGAAAAGGCGGCGACCATCCGCGTATCGAAGGCCCGCAAACGTGCTGCAGAGGAGTACGAGGGCACAACCAAAACGGCGTACAGTGCCCGCACGGTCACGCTATCCCCTGCCGCTGTGCAGAATCTCCTCGCATGGAGGAAGAAACTCACGGCGAGCCTCCTGCGGCAGGGTATTCCTCTCGCAAAGGACGATTACGTTTTCCGCTCTCTGCGCGATGAGACGCAGCCGATGACGCTGACCGCTGTGACGCATATCTTTGCTGATCTCAAGAAGCAGCTGAACCTACCACGAGACCTGCGCTTTCATTCCTTTCGCCATACGCATGCGACGATACTCGCTGAGGAGGAAGTCAGCGCGAAAAAGATACAGGTGCGTCTCGGACACGCCTCCGCCTCCTTCACAATGGACCGATACGTGCACAGCACGGAGCAGATGCAGGAGGGAGTCGCTGAAAAAGTAGTCAAGTGTGAAGAAAAGTATGGCCGCTGACATCCATGATGTCAAAAATGATGTCAAAAACAAAAATAGAACAGAAAAGGCCTCCAAGGTAAAAACCTTGGAGGCCTTGATTTTACTGGCAGAGAGGGTGGGATTCGAACCCACGGTGGCTCATCACCACACTTGATTTCGAGTCAAGCACCTTCGACCACTCGGACACCTCTCCATGCGCTTGCGCGACATGACGCATTATAGCACAGTGAGGATGCGATTGGCAAGGATTTTTTCAGCGCAGCACGTGCGGAGGCGGCCCCTCCTCCGCCGCCATGAGCGGTTCCTCTGGCGCGGTGAACGCATAGGGATGCGCTGCGGGCGGCGACGCTGGGACTGCATCCGCATACGCTGCAAAGTTCTCGACCTGGTCCATCACCTTTTGAAAGACCTCCGGGCTGTACTGCGGAGGATAGCCACTTTCCACCAGGCAAATTTTGATCTCCAGCTTCAGCTGCTCGCGGATATTCCGATTGTTCAGCCAGTCGGCAAACGAAGACTTCGTATCAATGATCTCCTTGACCTTTTGGGCGAGCGTCTTACATGCCTCATTAATGAGAACGCCGTCAACCGTTTCATCCGTCCCATACACAAAATTGTACTGATCGCGCAGGGCAATCAGAATGTCATAGAACGCCTTCTCCTCGAATGTCAGACCGATCCGCCGAAAACTCGCGCGGCTCTCATTCATCTGACGCAGGATCGACAGCGCCTGCTCCGTCGCCGCCCGAATCAAATCCTCCGATGCACGCTCCTGCGCCTCACCTGCCTCCTCTGCTGCGAGGTGACTGCGCCGTTCGTGATATGCTGCGATGGTCTTTTCCAGCATCTCTTGAAACGACTTTGCCGCAAGACGGTTCACCTTGCCGTATTCCCGAATCTCTCTGCGCAGCATCTTGACGAGAAGCTCCAGCTTCGTCGCAGGCATCTTGACATCCGACAGGGTTTCAAAAAACTCCGGGGAAAAGAGGTCTTCCTCCGTGCCGCTCCCAATCACACTCTCAACTTGATTGTAGCGAAGCGCCTCCTCGACCATCTTCGCCACCGCACGATTCATCGTATCGGCATCCACATCGCTCGTCCCGCTCATCTTGCGCACGAATCCCGCAATTGCCATAAAGCACTGAGAGAGAGCAGACTCCTCCGCACCAAGCTCCCCGGACGGCTGACAGATATCGTATGCCAACCGCATCCGCCGGACCGTCTGCAAAAAATAGGTCTGAAACGATACTGTTTGAATCCCGTGCGCACCCTCAATGCGAAGTCCCTGCGCCGATGCAAAGACAAACTCTGCTGCCTTTGCCAAAAGCCGGTAACGCTCCACGGGATCGCTGTGCGGATCCAGAAACGGCGTGAGATCATACCCCGCAAACAGGGTTTTGAGGATCTCGATCTCCTCACGAAAAAGAGATGTCGCCTGCTCTACATCATCCGCCGTCGGCGCAACCGAGGAATCCCCGCCATAAAGCTTCATCGCCTCGCGCATATTGTCACGGATTCCGATATAGTCGATGACCATACCGTAGTCCTTACCCGGGTATTTCCGATTCACACGGCTGATCGTCTGGATCAGCTGATGCTTTTTGAGTGGCTTGTCATTGTAGAGATACGTCAGACAGGGAACATCGAATCCCGTAATCCACATATCAACAACGATTGCAACGCAGAAGTTCGACTTAGCCTGCTTGAACGCCGCATCCAGAGCTTCCGAACGCCGGTCATTTCGAACGCCGCCGAGATAATCATACATCTCAGGTGCATCGTTCGCACCGACACTGGCGACCATCGCAATAAACGGCATCGGCGTCAGCGCGTTTTGTTCCTCCTCGGTCACCGCCATGCCATCCGGCGACTTCTTCTCGTCAAACCATGCAGGATACCTCTCTTTGAATTTTTGAAGCAGCGCATAGGCAATCTTTCGATTGGAGCATATCACCATCGCCTTTTGGATGCGGTTCGGATCCGTGGCGCAGGCGGCAGTATAGTGATCGTGGATATCCACAGCAAGCCGCTCCAGACGAGACGGCTCGCCTAGGATCACCTCCATTGAACTCATTGCCCTCTTGCTCGCCTCAACATCCTCCCGGCTTGCCCCATCATCGGCACACCGTCGATAGTAGTCCTCGATCTCCTTTGCCCGCTGCTGATCCAGCAGCACCCGTGCGATGCGCGGATGGTACTTGATCGAGACCGTCAACCCGTCAGCAACCGCCTGATCCATCGTATACCGGTCAATCTCATCGCCAAATGTCTGATATGTCTCGGCAATCGGCGTTCCTGTGAATCCGACAAACGTCGCCTGTGGGAACGCCTCCTTCAGAACCTTGGCATAGGGTCTCGATACCATCGCCTTCATATTGGCATCAGCATCCTTGCTGAACTGTATCGCCCGAGAGCGTTCGAGCTGTGTGCGGTGCGCCTCATCGGAAAAGCAGACGATATTTCGGCGGTCATTGATAAGACCAATCGCATCATCCGCACGGTCGCAGAACTTTTGAATCGTACAGATATAAAAACCGCCGCTCTGGCGGCTCCCCAGTTCCTGCCGCAGCTCCGCGCGACTCTGTACCACAGACACCGCACCGAGACTCAAGAACTCAGTGCTCCGCAGAAACAGCTGTGCGCCCTGCTTTTGCAGCTCCTCACGGTCAACGATCAAAATAATCGTCGGCGAACCGAGCGCGGGGATGTCCGTGCATCGCAGCGCCAGCTGACGGGCAAGAAACGCCATCGTATACGTCTTTCCGCAGCCGGTCGCGCCGAAGTACGTCCCGCCCCTCCCGCTGCCCGTCATAACAGAGTTCACAATGCTCCGGCGCAGCAGCCGTGCCGCAAAGAACTGCGGATACCGACAGACGATCTCCATCTCGGCACGGTCATGGATGCTGTCCTGAAAATAGATATAGTCGCGGAAGATCTCCAAAAAACGCGTCGGTGCATACACGCCGTAAATCATCGTCTCCATCTGGGCAAAGGGAAGTGTCGACACCGCATCGCCGTCATTCACCCTCCGCCACGCGTAGAAATGCTCATAGGGCGTGCGCACCGTCCCCAGCCGCGTCTTCACCCCGTCCGAGATACACGCGAGCGGGCAGTAGTGCAGGAGATGCGGAATATCTCGCCAATAGCGAATATAGATCTGCTCCCACGCGTCATGGATCGTGGCGCGCGCGTCAGCAGGATTCTTCAGCTCGATCACGCACAGCGGCATCCCGTTGACGTACAGCAGGACATCCGGCCTGCGGTTCTCCTTTTGTCCACCGTTCGTGTACTCCACCGTCAGCTGATTCACCACGCGAAAGATATTGCACGCCGGATCATCAAAGTCGATGAGCGCGATCATTCGCGCGCACCCATCCTGCAGGGTAAATGGGACACCGTCTACCATCCACCCATAGACCCTATGCAGCACAGCAAACTCACTCTCCGCGCCGACCAGACGGACACGATCGAAAATCTCCGTCACATCATCCTCGGTCAGATCATGATATGCTGCCGTGACAAAGCGTTTGAAATCGTCCGCAATGAGCACGTCGCGTGTATGGACACGGGCGATGGCATTGCCACATGTATACCGCCATCCCACCGCCTCCAAAAAACCAATGAAGGCATCCTCGTAGTCGGATTCACAGTAGCGTCCGTTGTACGTGTTCCGTGTCGCCACGCTCCACACCTCCTATGCCCTTTCTGCCTCTTCGATCGAGCCCTTGATGAGAACAGGACAGATCGCCTTGATCTGCGCCTTTAATTTTTCGTTGATTTCTTTTCGTTCAAGATATACTTCATAAATATCAGCAATCGCCCTTTGAAGATCTATGCCGGGAACCGGGATTTGGTAATTCGCTAAATTGTCATATGTTAGAAATTCATATGAGGTGCCTTGTGAAGCCCAATAAACAAACCGTCCAAATTCAGAGCGAACCAACCAAAGCATCAAATAGCTAGGTAAAATTTTATTGCCCTCATTTAATTCTATAACATCATAAACTCCCGATACAATACAATCCGCCCCTGTTCGCAGGGCAATGGCAACATTTTCATTGTTTAGCTGTGTACAATATGCTATATGACCTGTTTTAACTATTTTTCTGCCATAGAAATTATCATTCGAGCGCTGTGGTGTAATGAATTTCTTTTCAATATTGATTCCTTGCTCTAAGGTGATTTCTCCTTCTGTATTTTTCACATTATATGGATGAACATATTTTCCGATCGCCTCACAGGGCATATTCCTTCTCAAATCCTCAATGTACGCATCGCAGACCAGCTTCAAATCCTCCAAGCCGCGTGCATAGCTTTTCTGGTTTTCCAGCATGGCATGATAGACATCGACATATTTCTGCTGAATGGGAAGCGGGGGCAGCTCTATTTCAATATCACAAAAATCGCTCCAGTCAAAGGTCTCTCTCGCAGACCCCCAAGAATGAAATCTTGCAAAGCGATCAAATTCAGGGCGATTGAAATACATAAAAAGGTAGTCCGATGAAAGCAAATCCTTTCTTTTTACGAAAAACACAGTATATATAGGAGAAACAAGGATTTTGTTTTCACCTCTATTATAAGAAATAGCAATTTTATCTCCACGTCTTGAAGTGTCAGCTACATAAGCAAATCCTTCTTTATTCACTATCTTATATGATTTTGCATTAACGCCATCCATGCTAGCTTTTGTTGCAATAAAAGCTTTTTCTGTAGAAATTCCTCTTACATAATCAACCGATAGTGCTTCATCTGAGTTTCGGTTGTTACTTAGCTCAACTAATTCCCCAAGTTTACATTTAGTCAATGCCATAGCCAATCCCTCGAAATGCGTCTTCCAGCATTTGCCGAGATTTCTTTTCCTGCTGCATGATATCCCGCATCTCTCCTTGGATGCGCGTCATCTCCGCCGCATAGTCGATGTCCAAATCGTGGTCGATGAACGCGATGTATTTGCTCGGCGTGAGCGACCAACCATTCCGCTCGATTTCATCCATACCGACACTGCGGTACAGCTCCGGCACGGCGTAGTCCGTCCCATCCGTGCCCACGCTCTGCCATGTGTGATAGATTGCCGCAGCGCGCTCGATCTGCGCCGCAACCAGACGCACTTTCTTCTTGTTCTCGCCCTTCACGGCGTTCTCCGTCCACGCACGCAAATCCATGAACAGGATTTCATGCGTGCGGTCACGCAGATTTCTCCCGTGATATACGCCGCCCTTCTTGTTTTGGTTCAGGATCCAGAGCGTCACACTGATGTCCGTCGTAATGAACAGCTCACGCGGAAGGACGACAATCGCCTCGACTTTGCCCTTTTGAATGAGGTTTCTGCGAATCTCTGCGGTATCGCTGTCGCTGAGCGCGCCGTTCGCGAGCAGGAATCCCGCGATGCCATCCGCAGGCTTTAGGTGGGAGAGGATGTGCAGGATCCACGCATAGTTGGCGTTGCTCGCGGGTGGCAGTCCGTAGTCCGTCCATCGCGCATCATGTTCAAGCGCAGGGCTGTACCACCCCTTCAGATTGAACGGCGGGTTCGCCATGATGTAGTGGAAGTGCATCCCCGCATGGAGGTCATGCGTAAAGGACGAGTCGTTCATCTCGCCGAGGTGATGACTGAGGCCACGCAGGGCAAGGTTCATCTTTGCAAGGCGATAGGTCGCCGCATCCTTTTCCTGCCCATAGATGTTGATGCGGTTCACGTCGCCCTGACGCGCACGGACGAGCTCTGCGCTCTGGATGAACATGCCGCCCGATCCGCACGCAGGATCTATTGCCGTATCTAAATTGATACAATCTAACGAAACACCCAAACGCACATAAC
>CAUQVG010000041.1:0-13716 GCA_963521685.1 uncultured Selenomonas sp. | reverse complement strand
AAGTGATATAGAGGAGGAAATCCCATGATTCAAGTTTTTTCGTTCGACGCGTGCCCGTGGTGCACGAAGGCAAAGAAGTATCTCGACAAGAAAGGCGTCGCCTACACGGTGCGCGACATTGAGAAGGAGCCCGCCGCCTACGATGATCTCGTCAAGCTGACGGGCGAGGGCGCATGCCCCGTCATCCTCGCCGAGAGCGGAGAGTATGTGCGCGGGTTCGATCAACCCGCCATCGACCGCCTCATCGGCGCATAAGGAGGCGATCCTATGGTAAAGGTCTACTCCATCACGGTCTGCCCATGGTGCGTCAAGGTGAAGAAGTATCTGAAGTACCGCGGCATTCTCTACGAGGAATACAACATCGAGACGGACGAAGCGGCGCGCGAAGAGTGCCGCCGCATCTCAGGCGATACGATCGTCCCCGTGACAACGGCAGACGGCAAAGAATTCGCTCTCAGCTACGACCGCGAGAAGCTGGACAAGATTCTCGGGATTACGGCGTAGTTTCATCCGAAACGGGCACAGCATGCTGTGCCTATTTTTTATGTTTCTGCTTGCAAAAAATTTCGAATAATACTAAAATAACAGCGTAAAGCATTTCATTCTGCGGGCACATCCGCCCTACGTAAGGAGGTATTGACATGACCGGATTACCGCTCATCCTCGCCTTTGTTGTGGCGATCGTCATCATGATCGTCATGATCTCAAAGCTGCGCATCCACCCATTCATCTCCATCATGTTGGTCTCATTGGGGCTCGGACTCATCGCAGGAATTCCGCTCGTCGATCATAAACTCGAGAGCGGCGCGGTGCAGCACGGCCTCGCAACAGTCATCGGGCAGGGATTCTCAGGGACGTTCACCAGCATCGGCATCGTCATCATCCTCGGCGCGATGATCGGCACCGTGCTCGAAAAAACGGGCGGTGCTCTGAAGCTCGCGGATATGATGATCCGACTCGTGGGCAAGGACAACCCCGTCATCGCGGTGCAGCTCATGGGCTGGGTCGTCTCGATCCCCGTGTTCTGCGACTCCGGATTCGTCATCCTCGATCCGATCCGCAAGGCGCTCGTGCGCCGCACGGCCGCATCCGCAGTCGCGATGACGTTTGCCCTCAGCTCCGGTCTCTTCATCTCGCACGTCTTTATCCCCCCGACACCGGGACCGATCGCGGCGGCGAGCACGCTCGGCATCGGCGACTACCTCCTGCAGGTAATCGGGCTCGGCATCCTCTGTTCGATCTTTCCGCTGATCGTCGGCTATTTCTACGCACGCTGGATCGGCACGCGCGTGCAGTCCAAGGACGAGGTCCATCCGGAGGAGGTCGCCAAGGTCTACAACGATCTCATCGCCTCCTACGGAAAGCTCCCCTCGGCGTTCAGCACACTCGCCCCGATCATCGTTCCGATCGTACTGATGGCGCTGTCCTCGGTCGCCGCAATGGCCGGCATGACAGGCTTCGCTGCAGAGATCATACGCTTCCTCGGCACGCCGATCATCGCGCTCGCGGTCGGCATGGCGTTCGCCACGCTGCAGCTCTTCTCCGTGGACCGTTCCGAGGAGTTCTACGCGATCTGCAATGACAGCCTGATGACGGTCGGCCCGATCCTCTTCATCACGGCGGCAGGCGGCGTGCTCGGCAAGGTGATCGCGACCTCGGATATGGTGAACTACATCTCACATCACGCAGATATCTTCAGAGACATGGGCATCTTCTTCCCATTCCTGCTCGCGGCGATCCTAAAAACGGCACAGGGCTCCTCGACCGTCGCCCTCATCACAACGGCGGGCATCGTCGCGCCGATCCTCCCCATCCTCGGCTACAATACGCCGATCGAGGTCACACTCGTCTGTATGGCGATCGGCGCAGGTGCGATGACCGTCTCTCACGCAAACGATTCGTATTTCTGGGTGGTCTCGGAGTTCAGCGGGCTGACGCCGGACCAAGGCTACCGCGTGCAGACAATGGGCACGCTCGTCCTCGGTATTGCCGCGATCGCAGAGATTGCCCTTCTGAGCCTCGTCCTGCACTAAGCAGCAGAGAAAACACGCCGGTAAACATGGGGCGGGTTCATCCGCCCGCCCCGTATCGGCCGTCACGGAGACAGGCAAGACATTTGTCCGCACCATATCGAATCTAAAAGAGCATTTCACTATGAACAACTCTTTTCTTATACAGAATTCTTTGTAAGATATTCCAATCTATCTTTTTCTTGCCACTTACAGAAAAAGACCGTAAAATAAAATAAAGTTTATTCACGGCATTGTAAGGAGGTTTTCAAATGAAATTCCCAGCACGGCTGATTGCTCTCACACTCACCCTGCTCCTCGCATTTTCGGTCACGGCGTTTGCCAAAAGCGCAAACCAACAGCGCGCAGAAATCCAGGAACTCCACGCAAACGCGATTGATCGGCTCTATGAGCTTACGCCGAATGCGCAGGATGTGCTCAACGACGCTTACGGCTACGCGACAATCAGCGCGACCGGCTCACAGTTTGGCCTGCTCGGCGGTGCGCACGGGCGCGGTCTTGCGGTGAACAGGGAGACCGGGCAGCAACTCTATATGAAGATGGAAGCATACCAGCTCGGGATCGGGATTGGCGTGAAGGAATACGACCTCATCTTCGTCTTTGGCAGCAAACATGCCTGGGATTCCTTTATCTCCGGCAAGTTCAAGGTCGGCGGAACGGCAGAGGCCTCCGCTACAGACGGCTACTCCGGCGGCGCGATCGAGGGCGCCGACATCGTTGCGAAGGACACATGGGTCTATCAGATCACGACAAAGGGCCTCGCGGTCGGTGCGGCGATCAAGGGCATGAGCATCTATCCGAACCGCAAGCTCAACTCCTGAGTGCCTCCCCTGCGACGTGCAGCCCCGGCGGACACCTTTCCAGCGGGGGCAAAGAAATCGTGATAGTTGTTTTCAGTATCGTTGAATTTCTCTGCCAATTACGCTATAATAGAGACAGAATCCGAGGGGATATCCCCTTTCCCACTTTCTCATATTAGGAGGTATGTCCAATGAATCAGGAACAGCTGAACCGCATGCAGCATGACAAGGGATTCATCGCAGCGCTCGACCAGAGCGGCGGCTCCACGCCCAAGGCGCTGAAGGCCTACGGCATCGACGAGAGTGCCTACCACGGCGACGACGAGATGTTCACGCGCGTCCACGAAATGCGCACACGCATCATCAAGAGCCCGTCGTTCGACAAGAACGAAATCCTCGCGGCCATCCTCTTTGAGAACACCATGGACCGCCAGATCGACGGCATCTTCACCGCAGACTTCCTTTGGGAGAAGAAGGGCATCATCCCCATCCTGAAGGTCGACAAAGGCCTCGCCGAGGAGAAGGACGGCGTCCAGCTCATGAAGCCCATCCCGGGTCTCGACGCCCTGCTGGACCGCGCAAAGGAACGCCACATCTTCGGCACAAAGATGCGCTCCGTCATTAAGCAGGCAAATCCGGCGAGCATCCGCGCCATCATTGACCAGCAGTTCGAGGTCGGCATGCAGATCGTCCGAAAGGGTCTCGTCCCCATCCTCGAACCGGAAGTCGACATCCACTGCCCCGATAAAGAAAAGGCAGAGGAGATCATGCTCGGCGCCATCAAAGAGCACCTCGCAAAACTGCCCGCCGATGCCAAGATTATGTTCAAGATCACCATCCCCACCGTCGACAACCTCTACGAAGGGATCATGAAGGATCCGCATGTCATCCGCGTCGTCGCCCTCAGCGGCGGCTACACGCAGGACGATGCGAACGAAAAACTCGCGCGCAACCGCGGCCTCATCGCCAGCTTCTCCCGCGCCCTCGCACAGGAGCTGCGCGTCAGCCAGAGCGACGCCGAATTCGACGCCGTCCTCAAAAAGGCCGTCGACGGCATCTATCGGGCATCCATTACCTGAGGACACCGATATTTCTCCTGTATTTTTACAAACAAATGCCCCGTCGCACGATCTGTGCGGCGGGGCATTTGTTTTTGGTTGCTATTATTTGCGCTTTTCGCATTTTTGCTTGCCTTCTCCCAATCCAGACCCCCGAGGAAATTCTTTACATAATCTCCTCTTAAGTTTGAAGATAGTAGGAATGTTCCCGCTTTTTGGAGGGTAAAGGATTGCTTGCTTATCTGCAGAGAAAGGAATGCTCAGCCGAAGCTAAACTGTCCTATGGTCAAATTATCCGAAGTTTCAACCAGTTCATTCAAGAAACCAAAGTCTCTCTTAATCGTTTCTTCCAAAACCAAGCCAGGCTTAGTGTCCTTCTTCGGACTCATAATAGAAAATATGTTAAAATTATTCTTCATTTTTTATAATATTTTTGACGCCTTCAATTGTTCCTTCTGCAACATCTTTAAGATCTTCAGCGACTTCTTTAACTTTTGCGCCTACTTTTTCTACAGCTCCTTCTTTTTCCATCTTTTTATCATCGGTTAACTTACCTACACCTTCTTTTACTGCACCTTTGGCCTGGTTGATTTTTGTTTCAATTGACATAATTATACTTCCTTTCATTATTTTAATTTTAAAATATTTTTTATTCTTTTTTTCCAAAGAAAAATGATATAACAGCAACTACAATTACTGCGCCTAAGATAGAAGGAACTAATGCCATTCCAGCTAGAGATGGTCCCCATGTACCAAACAGTGCTTGCCCTACTGATGAACCTACTAAGCCTGCAATGATATTGGCAATTATACCCATTGCTCCACCTTTTTTAGTAATTACTCCTGCGATAAAACCTATAAATCCGCCAACAATAAGTGACCAAATCATAATATTGCTCCTTTACATGATATTTATATATTTATCTTGTCTTGAAACTCCTAAACTAATAAGTTTTCAAAAACTCAGTTTTATTATACGCTTTTTATATTAAATATTAAATAAAAACAGCTTAACAATAACATAAAAATTAATTATTTTACTTTGTTCCCGCTATACTTCCTTTAAAAGCATATCTTGAAATATATCCTTACTGTTTGGGGCAAAATATATCTCCGCTACGAAAATTTTTCCTCTAATCTTTTTTCATAGTTCCGTTTGGTTTCTGATCAGCAGTCTGTTCTTCTTGTTTTTCGGTCATTCAGCTTATCCGCGTTTCCTAAAAAGTAACACAAGGAACACCAATATTTTTCAGCACCTGTCATTTGTAACAGGTCACAAACGATCATTTTCATGTTAGGATGGAATCAATCGAATTCTCTCGTTTTTCATTCGTATGCGGAGGGAGGCGCATCCGCTCCCCCGTGTCCGGCCTCGCATCCTAATATGATTCATTCGTCGAAAGGCAGGTGATCCTCATGCCGGAGGAGGTTCGTGCGATCCAGTGCCGCAGCTGCGGCGGAGCGATGTACTCCGACCAAAAGGCGGCGGCGTATGTCTGTGCGTTCTGCAGCACGTCGGTCCCGTGGACGAATGAGCAGGTCTTTTGGGCCTCGCCGATCACGTTCCGTCACAAGCCGGTGCAGATCATAGACGGGGCGATGAAGCTGGGGCATGTGGAGGTAATGACGGGTATCGACCCGCACAACGAGCGGGTGCTGAGTCAAAAATACCGTCAAAACAGCGTCGCGGTCAAGCTCGCGCTCTGGGATGAGACGACGACAGCGGCGTTCGCGGGCATCTGTCAACTCACGTTCGTGTGCCCGTTCTGCGGCGGCGAGTTCACGGGAGAGTCAACGCAGCATTTCTTTACGTGCGGCTATTGCAGCAATACATTCGAGGACGAGCAGCTCGTGCGCCCCGGCGGCTATCGGCGGGAGTTCATCATGGGGGTTGGCGCGGAGAATGTACCCGAAAGGGCGATTCCGTTCTCTGTCACGATGACGCAGGCGCAAAATGCCGCACGGGTTCTCTCGCAAAAGTTCCCGCAGGAGTTCGCGGGGCAGGACATCGAGCGGCGCATCCGCACCGAGATGACGGCGGTCTACATTCCGTTCTCACTCGCCGATCTCAGTGTCAAGATGTCCGTCCACAGCAATCGCGGCGATTTCGAGGCGTACGAGGAGATTGTCAACTGGGCGTGCCCCGACACGACGCTCTATGACATCCACCTGCTCGATCGGCTCGACCCGTGGGATTTCGGCGCAGTGACACCATTCGACCCCGCCTTTGCCGAAGGACGCTTCCGCATCGCATCGACGGCAAACAACGCCTCACGCGCGGATGTGATCGACAACCTGCTCGCGGAGCGGCTTGTCACCGATCTGAAGGACAGCTTCGCACTGACGAAGGCAAAGATCATGCTCTGGGGACGGGATTTCCGCAAGCACAAGAGCGCGACCTTCCTCCTGCCCGTCTACTATCTGGATCGGCGCGCAGAGGACGGCGAAAAGGCACGGCAGGTGCGCATCGCGGTGAACGGACAGACGGGCAAGGCCGCCGCATTCTTCTATCAGTATGACAGGGAGGAACGGTACGTCTCGCTCGCGCCGTCCCATCCACGAGCGATGTCGAACGAGCACACAGTTCGCACGCCGCCCGTTGCGGTGAAACGCGTCGGCTCGCCGTTCCTGCACCGCGCCATCCCGCTCGATGCGGCTGTGGAAAAATCGTTCAGACAGAAGCTGCGCGCACTGTTCGGATTCGGGTCCTGATACACAAAGAAGGGGCATTGTACGAAGCTAAAATTTCGTACAACGCCCCTTCTTTGTGCCCCTTTCACCGCTCGCGGTCCCCTTTCCCCGTCATACGGGGAAGGCTTGGCAGCGCCTTCATAGCCCCCGCAGCGGGCGGATCGGCAAGCGCGCGGCGAACCGACAGAGAGGATCGTGCAACATCCCCTCTTCTTTGCCTCAGCTGTTCTGTGACCAGTCCCTCTGGAGAGGTTCGCCGTCGTTCACACGGATGAAGATTTCCTGCCCGCTGTCATCTCGGTGCTCAAACTCGATTGACCAGTCCTGGATTTCTCCGTCCGCCTCTGTCCGCAGGACGTGCAGTCCCATGCCGGGCCCGTCGGCGAGGGCATTGTAGGAAACAACCTCCTGCCCGTTGATGACGTTGCCGAGGACCTCCAGACATTTTGTGCCATCCTCGGTGTACCAATCGCCCTGCAGCCACGCCATCTGCACGGCGATCTCATCCGCACTCTGCACGCGTTCCGCCGGCATCAATGCTGTCTGCTGCACGTCTTGCTCCGGCTGCCGCATCCCCGCATCGGCAGCCGCCCCGATGCCGTGCACCGAAAGTACAAAGAGCGCACTCCCCACGAATACACACAGCTTTTTCATGATGAACCTCCTATCCCTGTCCTAGTCCACTGTCCACTCGCTGCGCATCAAATTGATCCATTAGTACTGCGCGCCGGTCACCTCTGCCGCACGTTCCCTGCCACAGCCCGAAAAATGCGAGAAGATCGTCATGATGTACACTCACAGTCTCCTATGATAAATTGCTCCACGTCTCTGCGCGTCGGATACGATGACTGCGCGCCCTTCTTTTGTACCCCCAATGCAGCAAATGCATTCGCACTGCGAAGCGCAGTTCTGATATCTTTCTCCCTTTCATATACAGCAGCAAAACATCCAATAAAGGAATCACCTGCTCCCGTCGTATCTACAGCCTCTACCGCAAATGCCGGAATCAATTCGACACCGCCCTCATACAGCCAAAGAGCCCCCTTCGATCCCAACGTTACGATGACATTTTTCATGCCTTGTGCAAGCAAAATTTTCCCGGCCTCTTTGATGGCATCCATCGTATCAACCACATGGTTTGTGAGGATCTCCAGTTCCGTCTCATTCGGCATGAAGAATTCGCAGCTGCATACGCGCTCCATATCCAGTTCCGTGCTGGCAGGCGCCGGATTGAGCAGAACGGGTACGCCGTGCTCCCGGCCAAAGGAGATGGCATGATAAACGATATCGTAGTTAACTTCCAGCTGCAGAATAATCATCGAGCACTTCCGCAAATCCTCTGCGGCACGCTCGATATCTTGAACATCGAGCATGGCATTTGCTCCCTTATGAATCAGAATACGATTCTGGGCTGTGTCATCCACCCAGATGCTGGCAGTCCCGTTAGGAGCATCAGCACGCTTGATGTACTTCCCGCAGATTCCCTCTGCACGCAGATGCGCCTCAATATCTCGTCCAAAAACATCCGAGCCGACAGCGGTCAGCATCAGAACGTCCGCCCCCATACGTGCAGCAGCTACGGCTTGATTAGCGCCCTTCCCGCCATATGCGATCGAAAAGTCCTTCATCGCAAGCGTCTCACCCGGCTCCGGCATACGCCGTACATATGAAATCAAATCCATGTTATTGGAACCGATTACGGCAATCATTCAGCCTTCCCTCCTATTTCTCTGAGTTTTTGTGTGCTCTTTCGAATCTCAATGGTGGGATCAAGGATAATTTGCCGAGGTTTAGTGTTATGAGCAATCGACTGAAGGATGAGATCCCCTGCCTTGTTTCCCATGGTATACGCCGGCTGACGGATAGAGGTCAACGGTACAGAGATAATCTGCGAGAAAAAGATATCGTCAAACCCCATAACGGAGATATCATCCGGAACCTCAATCCCTTGATCCTTCAGTGCGTTGATCGCACCGTATGCCATCATATCGTTCAGACAGAGAATCGCAGTAGGTGCCTTGGGCAGAAGAATTGGTATGGAGACATACCCGCTGCGGTAACGAAAATCCCCCTCAACGATCAGCTCCGGGTCATAGGGGACCCCGTGCTGTTCCAATGCGGTCGTATAGCCATGCAAGCGATCGTCATTCGTTTTCAACCCCAGCGGGCCACAAACACATGCGATTCGACGGTGCCCCAATGAGAGCAGGTATTCCACGGCCATATAAGAAGCTTTGTAGTTATCAATCGAGATGGTACTGAATCCTCCGGCATCATTAAAGCAATCGATGAGGACGACGGGCCGATTCATCTTCTTCAATGCCGAAAGTGTCTGTCGTTCTTTTTCCCCCAGTGTTTCCGACGACATAATCATAACCAAGCCATCAACCATCTGGGTATTCATCATATTGATGGATGACAGTTCCAAACGGTGCTTGTCATTGGAGTTGCCGAGCATCAGGTTATACCCGTTTTCATGAAGCTTGTCCTCAAGCGCCTTTACGATCTCCGAAAAGAAAACGTTCGTGATATCCGGAATAATAAGGCCGATGGTTTTCGTGACGTTTTTCACCAGACCAACGGCAAATTTATTCGGATGATAATTCATCAGCTTAGCTGTATCCTCGATCAGCTTGCATTTCTCCTCAGAAATACGGTGGGGTTTCCCATTGAGGACCAGCGAAACGGTAGTCGTTGAGAGCCCGGTCGCCTTCGCAACATCCTTCAGCGTTGTAGCCATCTTCCAATCCTTAGTCAAAATACGCACTGAGCAATTCGTTATAGCAATCGATAGAATCAAGATAATTGTTCATCTCAACGTACTCATCGGCAATGTGCGCACAATCATCCCGTCCGGGGCCAAACTGAATGCATTTAATATCCGGACAGTAACGAATGAAGATTGATGCATCCGAAAAAAAATTAATGCCCTTATGTACGGGGATCTTCCCCGTGCATTTGTGCACGATTTCGTCAAAGACTTTGACCATGGACTCCTCCGCATCAATCGCTACGGGACTGCGGTCATTTAGAACATCAAGGTGTATAACGGCACCCGTATGCACTGCACAGACCTCATCGCAGATGCGTTTCCCCTGCTGCAGAACGTCTTTATTCGATAAATTCGGTATCGTTCGGATATCGAGCGTCATCATACACTGATCCGCCACCATATTCTCCTTTATACCGCCGGAAATCCCCGAAATAGTACAGGTCGCGTGCCCGAGCAGTGTATGATGAAAGGCCTCGACATACCTGCGTATGTTCGTATATGCCTCATAAGCAACGTCAACGGCATTGATGCCCTTTTCGGGATAGGCACCATGTGCTGTTCGCCCCTGTACACGAAGCCTGATCCACAGCGCTCCCTTGGAGCATATGCCGACCGCATTATCGGTCGGCTCCGCAATATATATGATGCCGCCTTGGAGCGGGAGCTCCGCGGCAATAGTCTCGGCGCCCAACCCAGACGTCTCTTCATCTGCCGTCAGTGCGAGGTATATATCTCCTTTGGGCGAATCTTTCCGCTGTGCGGCCATTCTAAATGCGCAGAGCATCGCAGCAAGACCGCTCTTCATATCACTCGTTCCACGTCCGTACAGGAGGTCGTCCTCCTGTGTGAGCCGATCGGTGGGGAATGACCACAGCTCCAGGTTACCGAACGGAACCGTATCCATATGTCCGCAGAGAATCAAGGGGGGCTCTTTCCCTGCACCGACAATCCGCGAAACAAGACTGGCTCTGCCCTCTCCGCAGAGAACAATGCGGCTCTCAGCAGCGCTGCCGTCCAAAAGAGCCTTGATCCTTTCAGCAAGCTGTCGTTCATTGCCTGGGGGATTCGTCGTATTGGTCTCAACGAGCATCTTTAGGACGGACAGCGCCTCATCACGTTCCATCGTCTCAGCCTCTTTCAGTTCGTCAGATAATCAAAGATTCCCTTCCAAAGCACATCATATCCTTCCCATGCAAGGAACTCCTGTGGCCCCCAGTGTGGTGCGCAGTCCGAAGTAAAGGCGGCCGTCTTTCCCTTTCCGAACTGTCCGAACGCGACCAGCGGATCGCCCCCAATCGTGACGGGAACGACACATCCCTCACGGGGAAGCACTTTGTTGTACCCAAGAAAATGGGGCCACTCATTTGGCAGGGAGGCAAGCGCCGGATGCTGGGACACGATCTGCGGATCAATGCCTTCTGGATGTTCCGCACGATCATCGCCAGGAATACATGTAACGGGAAGAATATCCTGAACCGCAGTCTCGCCGTACCGCGCCTTGCCGTCGATACCGGAGAACGACATGTAGCCGCCCACCATGAGAAAGCCCCCCCCCTTCCGAACATATTCTGCGATCGACTGGCAGCGGTTTGGAACCTTAACGCCACGCTTGAAGGTATCATCTGAAAGCAACAGGGTATTCGAGCCGATATCGGAGAGCACTACGCAGGCATATACAGAAAGCTCCTCCACCGTACGGGGGAACCGTTCCGCGACATACTGCCCCGGCAGGTAGACAAGTTCGTAGCCGGCCTTGTCGATGGCCTTCGCTAAGAACTCAATGCCCTCCTCGTATACACTCGTCACAAAGGTATCGAAGCCCTTCACATGAGTTGTAAAACTCGTCCAGGATTCTCCCGCTACCAATATCTTCTTCATCTGCATGATAACTCCTCCTTACGCGCAATAGTTCATGATCAAATTCGCATAGATCTTTATGGCATCGAGATACTGCTTGATCTCCACATACTCATTCACTGCATGGCACTGTTCGAGCCGTCCGGGGCCATATTGGAGCGTCGGGCAGCCTGCGATATTGCGCCACGTTCTCGAATCACACCCGGCGGGAGATCCAACAACGCGGACAGGTGCGCCCATCGCGCTTTCGTAAGACATCCTGAACACGTCAACAAAGGGATGTGACAAATCCATCTCGAACGGATTCCCCGTCTGGTAGATGCTGATCTTCGGCCGATGTTCCCGAAGCCACTCGTCACCGTCTGCGCAGAGCATTACAGCATCTGTATAGTCCTTAACGACCTCGTCATATGTCATGCCGGGCAGATAATGTACGCAAAGCTGAATGCAGCAGTAATTCGGCACTGTAGAGCCCGCTTCCCCACCCTGAATAACACCGACATTGCCTGACGGCGGAGGGAGCAGGATGTGTTTATGTGTCAGGAGCCAGCGATGTTCCAACTCCTCCAGCGCGCGCATGATCTTGATGGTCTTATCGATGGCATTCACACCACCGATTTTCAGACCCGAATGTACAGCAACGCCCTCTACCTCGATTTTGAAAAAGACCCATCCCATATGAGCGGCAACCAGTTCATAATCCGTTGGCTCGCATACGACAACGGCATCTGCTTTTTGCCCATGCATTGCGGCGACAAGAGAACCATTTCCGCCGCCCTCCTCATCACAGACTGAGACGAACTTGACCGTTCCCGGGAGCTCTCCCCCCGCATCCTGTATCGCCTTGACCGCCATGACCGCTGCCATGAGCCCCGCCTTCATATCGCAGGCACCGACACCATAGAGCCGCCCGTCCGCAATGATACCGCCGTAGGGATCGTATTCCCATTTCTCAGGATCACCGACAGGCATCGTGTCGATATGACCGTTAAAGAGAATGCTCTTTGAACCGCGGCCTGTAAATTCTGCATAGACATTGAACCGATCTTCATAGGCATGCCCTAGATTGCCCTCATGATATTTTTCCCGACACGATAGGATCACATCTTCCGTCAGAGGGTCCTCAACGATACGAGAAGCCCCCATGGAGGAAAACAGCTGCTTCATATACAGCTGTCCTTCTTTTTCGCGCCCCCCGCCGATGCCGTGCTCAATATCATGTGTATCGATCTTCACCAACTCTGCGAGGTGCCTCACATACTCATCTGCGTGCACATCGATGGACTCCATCAACTTATCCATGCGGGACACATCTCCTCTCCTTTAGATAGGATACGAATTCCGAGCGATGAAGAACTGCTCTCTCCAACCCAATTTTATGGGCAATAGCTCCAATCTGCGGCCGCGTAATCCTCGCCTCTTTTATAATGTCATCGCGGTTGAATATATCCTCCGGTCTCCCGTCCGCAATGATACGCTTATTCGCCATGACAACAACGCGCTCAAACGCACTAACAACAAACTCCATATCGTGCGTTATGACAACGACTGCCGTATTCTCCCTCTGCAGGTGATCCAAAATATTGCACAGGATCGCGATATGTCTGCAGTCCTGTCCCGCTGTAGGCTCATCCCAGATCGTATAACGCGGCTTCGTGGCAAGCACCGCCGCGATCGTTACAAATTTTCTTGTAGAGTACGAAATATCAAAAGGATTCATATCCCTGCACTCTTCAAGCCCTGTGAGGCGTAGAACCTCTTCCGTGCGTCGCCCGATCTCACCCTCCTCCATGTGAAAATAGCGAGGCATATACTCGATCTCTTTCACAACCGTACTGTTGAAGATCTGCTCGTCCGGATTCTGAAAGACATAGCCCACCATCCTCGCGATCTGGGCCGTCGTTCGCTCCTTTGTATTGACTCCGTCGACAAAAACATCCCCCTGCGTCGGCCGGTTTAGCCCATTCATCATCTTGACGGCAGTCGTCTTGCCTGCACCATTCTGCCCGACAATCGCAATGCGTTCGCCCGGCCGCACGGTGAGATTCAGATGTTCATTCGCTAGGAATCCATTCGGATAGGAGAATGAAACACCCTTCAGTTCAATGCCTTCCATTAGAATCCCCACCCTTCGCGAATCATACGGCAGCACTCTTCATCTGTAATCGGGACAGAGGGCAGCGGCATCCCCGCCTCTGCCAGCTCGTATGCCAGCTGTGCAGCCTCTGGCAGTTTTACGCCGAGTAAAGAAAGCTCCGCATCGGACAGGACCTCCTGTGTCGTCCCGTGCTTTACGATACTGCCGTCCTTGATAACAAGGACCTCATCACAATAGGCCGCAATCATATCAATCTTGTGCTCCACGAGAATAATCGTCTTATCCCGCTTTTTCAGCTGTTCAATGATCCGAAAGATCTGCTGTGACCCCTCCGGGTCCAACTGAGACGTTGGTTCGTCAATGACGAGAATATCGGGATCCATCACGATGATTGAGGCAAATGCGACAC
>CAUQVG010000040.1:0-14685 GCA_963521685.1 uncultured Selenomonas sp. | reverse complement strand
CCTCCGTCACCGTGCCCACCGTCGAGCGTGGATTGTGGCTCGTCGTCTTCTGGTCAATCGAGATCGCGGGCGACAGCCCCTCGATGTTGTCCACGTCGGGCTTGTCCATCTGCCCGAGGAACTGCCGTGCATACGCGGACAGCGACTCCACATAGCGGCGCTGCCCCTCGGCGTAGATCGTGTCAAAGGCGAGCGAGGATTTGCCCGAGCCGGACAGTCCCGTCACGACAACGAGCTTATCGCGCGGAATCTCCACGTTGATATTCTTTAAGTTATGGGCGCGTGCGCCCTCGATTTTGATGCTTTCGTTCATTATAATTCCTATTTTTTCTTCTTGGGCAGTTCGCCCTCAAGTTCCACAATCATATCGCGCAGCTCCGCCGCACGCTCGAATTCGAGCGCACGAGATGCCTGCTGCATTTCGCGCAGGAGACTCTTGACGAGGTTCTCGCGCTCCTTCTTGCCGAGTTTCTTCTTGGACTTGCCGTCCTTTTTCCCATAGGGTGCCTTCTCCTCAGCGGCGACCAGCGTCATCTCGATGAGCGGGATAATGGGTTTCTCGATCGTCTTTGGCGTGATGCCGTGTGCCTCGTTGTATTCGTTCTGTATCGTGCGGCGGCGTTCCGTCTCGTCAATGGCGCGCTGCATCGAACCTGTGATGACATCGCCGTACATGATGACGTGCCCGCCCGCATTGCGCGCAGCGCGCCCGATCGTCTGAATGAGCGCGGTGTCCGAGCGCAAAAATCCCTCCTTGTCCGCATCGAGGATGGCGATGAGCGAAACCTCCGGCATATCGAGCCCCTCACGCAGGAGGTTGATGCCGACAAGTACGTCGAACTCACCCGCCCGCAGATCGTGAATGATCTCTGCACGCTCGATGGTTGCAATGTCCGAGTGGAGGTAGCGCACCTTGACCCCCGCCTCACGCAGATAGTCGGTGAGATGCTCCGCCATGCGCTTCGTGAGCGTCGTTACGAGCACACGCTCATTGCGCTCAATGCGCAGGCGAATCTCCGATAGCAGGTCGTCGATCTGCCCGTCGAGCGGGCGCACCTCGACGACTGGATCGAGGAGACCCGTCGGACGGATGATCTGCTGCGCGACCTGCTGTGCCTGCTGCATCTCGTATTTGCCCGGCGTCGCGGAGACGTAGACGATCTGGTTGACGCGTGCGGCGAACTCCTCGAACGTCAGCGGACGGTTGTCGAATGCGGACGGCAGGCGGAAGCCGTTGTCCACGAGTGAGATCTTGCGGCTGCGGTCACCCCCGTACATGGCATGAATCTGCGGCAGGGTTACATGGGACTCGTCAATCATAATGAGGAAGTCCTCGGGAAAGTAGTCGAGGAGCGTGTAGGGCGTGTCCCCCGCCTTGCGGTGCGTCAGATGGCGCGAGTAGTTCTCGATGCCGGAGCAGTAGCCCATCTCCTCGATCATCTCGAGGTCATAGTTCGTACGCTGCTCGAGACGCTGCGCCTCGAGCAGCTTCCCTGCCCCCTTGAGTTCTTCGAGCCGCTCTGCAAGTTCCGTGCGAATATCCGCCATGGCAATCTTCATGTCCTCATCCTCGGTGACGTAGTGGGACGCAGGAAAGACCATGGAATGCAGACGCTCACCGTAGACCTCACCCGTCATCGCGTCAAACTCGATGATGCGCTCTACCTCGTCGCCGAACATCTCGATCCGCACGCCGCGGTTGTTGTAGCCCGCAGGAAAGATTTCCACCACATCGCCCCGCACACGGAAGCGCCCGCGCTCGAAGGCAATGTCGTTGCGCTCGTAGCGGATGGAGACGAGCTTCTGCAGGATCGCCTCTCGCGGGATGGTCTGTCCCTTGTGCACGGACAGCACCATCTCGTGATAGCTCTCCGGCGAACCGAGACCGTAGATGCAGGACACGCTTGCAACGATGATGACATCGCGCCGCTCAAACAGCGAGCAGGTCGCAGAGTGGCGCAGTTCATCGATCTCGTCGTTGATGGAAGCGTCCTTTTCAATATAGGTGTCCGTTTGTGCGATGTACGCCTCAGGCTGGTAGTAGTCGTAGTAGCTGACAAAGTAGCCGACATAGTTGTCTGGAAAGAATGACTTGAACTCGCTCGCAAGCTGTGCCGCAAGCGTCTTGTTGTGGGCAATGACGAGGGTGGGCCGCTGCACGCGTTCGATCACCTTCGCCATCGTGTAGGTCTTGCCCGTCCCCGTCGCGCCGAGGAGTACCTGCGCCGCCATCCCGTTTTCGATGCCGCCCGCGATGTCGGCGATTGCCTGCGGCTGATCCCCCATCGGTTCGAATGGCGCAGCAACGTGGAATGGGATCTCCTTCTCAAAAACCGTTGTATTGAGTTTTGGAACCATTGCCATCGTACGCCCCCCCATTCTGAAAAAAGTCATTTTCATATTATAACGCATTCCCACCGGGATGGAAATAGCAAGTCAAATAAAAAGCACCCCGCAGGGTGCTTCGATCAGTCTTGTTTCAAAGCTTGCTGACATCAGTTGCCGTCATGATCTCCACAACGGTAAGGTCCTTCACCGTATTGAGGTCAACGAACCCGCCGTCCGAAAGCTGCACGACCGGCATTGCCGTGACGCGCGACTCATCGATGTAGACGATGCGCCCGGCCGTACCGTCCGAGAGCCGCAGCCAGCATCCGTTGAGCGCCGCGTTCAGCTTGCGCATAAAGAGCACCGCGTACTCGGAGTCCAGTTTGCCGTCCAGCACATCTGCATAAAGGATCTTGAACACCTCGAATGGCGAGCGCTTTTCTGCATAGGTGCGGCTGGACGCCATCGCATCGTAGCTGTCTAGTACGGCAAGCACCTTGCCGAACGTGCAGATCTCCATATCCGCCAAACCGAACGGATAGCCTGAACCGTCATTGCGCTCATGATGCTGAATGACACCGTTCATGAGATCCGTACGGGTTGCAAGGTCGCTGCCCTCAAGCAGCTTGAAGCTGTCAACCACATGGTTCTTGAGGATATCAAATTCCTCTTCGGTCAAAGCGCCCTTCTTCTCAAGCAGATCCTTTGGGATCATCTGCTTGCCGATATCGAGGAAGAGACCCGCAAGGACCATGTTCTGGCGGTCAATGCCCGTCAGGCCCATCCATTTCGCCATGAGCCCGCCGAGAATGGCAAGATGCACACAGTGATGGAGGTTGTAGTCGCCCTCCTGGTTCATGCTGTAGATCATTGAGACTGCCGTTGCACGCTCCTTATACAGATCACGCATGCGCCCGCTGGACATCACTCCCTGCAGAATGTCCATGTTGAGTTTGCCGGTCTCTGCCGCCTCTTTGAAGACCTTCTCCATCTCGGCATAGACATAGCGGTAGTCCTCTTCGTATTTATTATCCAGTTTTATATCGCGCTCCGGCAGGGCAGTTCCCTCAAAGAGCGGCACAGCCTTTGTTGCCTTTTCCTTCTGGACCGCTGCAAAAATGCTGTCCTCGTCAACATAGACCGAGGCGACTCCCTTTTCCTTGAGCAGTACGATCATCTCGCGATCCAGAACTGTTCCGCCCTCAATGAGGACAACGTCCGTCTCGCCTTCATATACCGTGCGCCCGATGAGCATCTCCGGCAGCAGACTCCGAACCGCAAACGCTTTTAACATAATGGCTTCTCTCTCCCTTTTTCATCCATGACTTAAGCCCTTACTTCACAACAATATTGACGAGCTTCCCCGGAACGCAGATAACCTTCACGACCTTTTTTTCCTCCGTGAGTTCCTTGGCGCGCGGCAGCTCGGTAACCAGTCGTTCCATCGCCTCCCTGTCCAGATCAGCGGCAATCTTCACGCGGTCGCGTACCTTGCCGTTGATTTGCAATACCACTTCAATCTCATCCTGCGTGAGCGCAGATTCATCATAGACAGGCCACTTCTCCGCATGAACGCTGCCGGTAAACAGATGCGCCCAGAGCTCCGCAGCAATATGCGGGGCAAAGGGTGCAAGCATGCGCAGGAGCCCGCTCGCCGTTTCACGCGCAAGCGCGGGGCGAAGATCTTTCTCCTGAAATGCATAGAAAGCATTGACCAGTTCCATAATCGAGGAAATCGCCGTATTGAACATGAAACGGTCGCGCACATCCTCTGTGACCTTCTTAATGGTCATGTGCAGTACACGTCGAAGCTCGCACTCCTCTGCGGTGAGGTCTGCGGGGTCATAGGACTCCGGAGCGGACTTGACGGTCTCCTCAAACTGACCGAGGATGCGCCACACGCGATTGAGGAAGCGGAACGCCCCCTCAACGCCCTGATCACTCCAGTCCAAGTCGCGCTCTACGGGAGCTGCAAAGAGGATGAAGAGACGAGCGGTGTCCGCACCATAGCGGTCAATGATCTCCTCCGGCGAAACGACGTTGCCGAGCGACTTCGACATCTTGGCGCCGTCCTTGATGACCATTCCCTGGGTTAACAGGTTCGTAAACGGCTCGTCGAAGTCCAGCATCCCGGCATCGCGCAGCACCTTTGTAAAGAACCGCGCATAGAGCAGATGCAGAATCGCATGCTCGATGCCGCCGATGTACTGATCGACCGGCGCCCAATAGTTTACCTTGTCCCGGTCAAACGGACGCTCTGTATTGTGCGGATCGGCATAGCGGTAGTAGTACCACGAGGAGCAAATGAACGTATCCATCGTATCCGTCTCACGCGTCGCGTCGCCGCCGCACTTCGGGCATTTGCAGTGAAGGAAGTGCTCGCTCGATGAGAGCGGCGAAACCGAGCCGCCATCAAACGACACATCCTCCGGCAGACGCACGGGAAGCTCCTCCTCCGGGACGAGCACCTCTCCGCAGGACGGGCAGTTGACAATGGGTATGGGTGCCCCCCAGTAGCGCTGACGCGAGATAAGCCAGTCGCGCAGGCGGTAGTTTACACGGCGCTTGCCGAAGCCCTGCTCCTCCGCCTCGTCCATGATTGCACCCATCGCGGCATGCATCTCCATCCCCGTGAATTTGCCGGAGTTGATGAGGATGCCTTCCTTCTCAACATAGGCCGCCGTCATGTCCTGCAGACGGAGTTCACCCTCCGGCGGACGAATCGTGAGGATCTTGCGGATACCGTATTTCTCCGCGAACATCCAGTCGCGCTGATCCTCAGACGGCACCGCCATAACTGCACCCGTACCGTACTCGAAGAGGACGTAGTTCGTAATCCAGATCTCGACCTGCTCGCCGTTAAAAGGATTCGTGCAGTAAAGTCCGGTAAAGAGGCCCTCTTTCTCCGACTCGCTCGAAGAGCGCTCGATGTCAGACTGCTTCTTCACGCGCGCGCAGAACGCACGGATCTCCTCCGCCCGATCGCTGATCGTGCAGATCTTCTCCACCAGCGGATGTTCCGGCGCCAGCGCAAGGAAAGTAATGCCGAACACCGTATCCGGACGCGTCGTATAGACGGAAATCTCCGTCTCAAGCGCCGGTGCAGGCAGGCGGAACTCAAGGCCTTCGCTCCGGCCAATCCAGTTCTCCTGCATCGTCTTTACGCGCTCCGGCCAGCCCGGCAGTTTTGCAAGGTCCGCAAGGAGTTCATCGGCATAGTCCGTGATCTTAAAGAACCACTGTGCAAGATTCTTTTTCTGCACCTCGGATTTGCAGCGCCAGCACTTTCCGTCCTCAACCTGCTCGTTCGCAAGCACCGTGCCGCAGGTATCGCACCAGTTCACGGATGCGGCTTTTTTGTATGCAAGCCCCTTCTTGTAAAAGAGTCCGAAAAGCCACTGCGTCCAGCGGTAGTAGTCCTCGCGGCAGGTGATGACCTCACGGTCCCAGTCGTAGGCAAGGCCGAGCGCACGCTGCTGACGCTCCATGTTTTCAATATTTGCATACGTCCACTTCGCCGGATGAACTTTGTTCTGAATCGCCGCATTCTCTGCGGGCATGCCAAAGGAGTCGAATCCCATCGGATGCAGAACGTTGTAGCCTTCCATCGTTCGGAAGCGGGCAATCACGTCTCCGATCGAATAGTTGCGGACATGCCCCATGTGGAGTTTTCCCGACGGATACGGAAACATCTCAAGCGCATAATACTTCGGCTTTGCATGATCCATCTCCGTGCGGCAGCTGTGCTCCGTCTCCCAGATCTGCTGCCATTTCGCTTCAATCTCCTGTGGGCAATATCTCTCCACTATACTCTTGCTCCTCCCAGAATCCAACCATATCGTTAAATATCCTTCCTATTATAGTTCTATATTATACATGAAATGAATGGAGAGCGTCAATCTTTATTCATTTTCTTCCAAAACTTTTTAGGACTTAATTCCTGTTTTCTCTGTATAACAGAATACTGTGAAAAATGTGTGCAAGAAGATATTTTCTATGTTAAAATATGTGGCAGAATAATCTTAAGGAATCGCTGATAAAATGAAGTCCGCGCTTCCTTAAAGAAAGGGGCCGTACGCTTGGAGCATTATCTCGCCGGTGTCGCCGCACACGCAGGACCAACGCTGGCTATCTTTTTCGCGGCATTCATCCAGTCTATCACGGGGTTCGGGCTTGTTATCATCGCGGCGCCTCTGCTCATGTTCTTCTACGAGCCAAAACTCACCGTCCCCATCATGCTGCTGCTCGCATGCAGCAGCAACTCCGTACAAGGCTTCCTTATGCGTCGGCAGGCCAACTTCCCTCTTATTCGCTGGATGTATCTCGGCATACTCGCGGGACAGCCCGTCGGCTTCTTTTTCTTCAGTTATATCTCCAACGACGCCCTGAAAGTTTTCATCAACGCTGTCGTTCTCGCCAGCCTCCTCCTGATGCACATCTCGCACTTTCGATTTCGGGAATGCCGGCGGAACACGGTCATTACAGGAATGCTCTCGGGGTTCACAGCGATTACAACAGGCATGGGAGGGCTGCCGTTCCTCATTTATCTCGCCTACTCAAAGATGCCGCCCGACGTGTTCCGTGCCACGTGCTTCGTCTATTTTTTCCTGGGAAATGCCACCTCGCTCATCAGCTATCTTATTGGCGGTTTTCCTCTCACGCCTGCGTTCAATGAGTTCGTTTACCTTCTGCCCGCACTCGTCATCGGCATCATCTGCGGACGGGAAAGTATGCGCTTTATGCCTGCGGCCCTCTTTCGCAAGCTTATCTTTATCATTCTCTACATCGCTTCCACTTATACGATTGTTACCGTTCTGATGAAATCATTCTAAAAGCGGCAAAAAGGCGCGGTCCGTACGACCGCGCCTTTTTGCTGTCTGCACTCATCGAATGGAGCGAATCACAGCATCCAACTCATTGTATCGGTGCGTCAGGCGCTCACCAAGCTGCGCCATTTTTTCGACGGCTTCGCTCGACCGCCGAATCGCTGCAAGGCCTTCATCAAGACCTTTCTGCAGCTCCGCAATCTTCCCGCCAAATCCATGCTCGATGTTCTCTGCCTGATTCTCGAGCTCCCGGTTACCTGTGAGCATCTGATCAATCTCCCGTACATCACGCATCAGAGTACGGATCGCCTCATCCGATGCCTCGATGCGCTCACGCGTATTCTCAGACAGCTTGCGCACCTCACCTGCAACAACGGCAAACCCGCGGCCCATCTCTCCGGCACGTGCCGCCTCAATGGCGGCATTAAGTGCAAGGAGATTGATCTGGTCAGAGATTTCCGTGATCATATGCATGACCTGCTCAATCTTATTCGTACTCTCAATGAGCTGCGCAAGCTTAGGGGTAATGTTTGCATTGCGTTCAAGGAGTTCCTTTGTCATCACATCTTGACCGCCAAGGCCGCTGCTCAGGCTCCGAATAAGCTCCGAAACCTGCTCCGTACTCTCCGCAATGCGCAGGACTGCCCCGGACATTTGCCCCATCTGGCTGCGGTAATCGTTAAACTCGCTCACAATGCCGTCCTTGAGGCCGTCAATGATGCGCATGCGGTTGAGCTCATTCGTGAGGAAAGATTTCTGACAGAGTGCATAGATCGATGGGAACCGATCCATATAGCCATCATAGAATCCGCTGCCCGAAATCCGATAGAAGAAGACTGCGCTCAGGCTCTCATTGATATTCATGCCGGCGATTTCACCAAGCGCAGAAAATCCTGCAAGAGGAACTCCCTCAAACAAGTCTGCCTCTGCCAGCTCGTCTGCGAACTTCATGCGGCGCAATGCACAGTCATTCATCACCACGCCAATGGGCGCAGGTTTCCCTTTCGAGAACCCCGCATAGGCCGCTCTCAGCGTCTCAATGAGCTTCGTCCGGCGCATGAGATAGAGTTCCTCTCCCGCCGTGATGTCACATAAGAACCGCGCCTGCTTTGTCTCCTCATCAGAGGTCTGCAGTGAGCGGATGTAGAACTGATTTCCTATGTGCACGGCAAAGGTGTAGTCCGAAAGAGCCTCCGCAAGAGCACTGATCTCAGAGACATGCAGATGCTCCATCAAAGCGTCTGCAAACGGCACCGGACGGCCTTCTGCGTCAGCGACCGATGCTATCGTGCGGGCGGTCGGATCCGATCCGAGAACCGTCCACATCTTCCCCGTCTCCTCCGCTGCCTGCGTCTTGAATACCGAGTAGCGATAGTCCTCGGCGAGTTTAACGGTGAGAATCACCGCATGGTTCTCGAGCACTTGCTCACCGTTATAAATATAGGTATGAAAACAATCACCTGCCCCGCCCGCACTGCCGCCAACATAGGGACACGGCAGGCTCTCTGCATCATAGAGAGCCTTGAGGACAAAGGACTCGCAGCCGCTTGCTCCGTCAACATAGACAAAGGCAAATGTATCGTCAAATCGCACAGGAAAAGGAATCCGCTCACGGCGCAGTTCCGCCGCAATCAACTCGACACGCTCGGCCGGTGTCAGTTTCGCTGTACCGCTGCGCAGGTCCTCATTGTGCAGTGATACGTTCATCATATGCGTCTGCGCAATCATGCGTTTGCTGAACGCCTGCAGCAACACCTTCGCACGTCCGTCCGAGGCTTCCATATAGAAGGAACGCGAGTCAGATGTATGCGTAAGCTCGCCGCAGGTAGTCAGAAAGAGAAGCCGAACATCGGGCGGTGATGCCGACTGGACAGCACGGGCGACATCGGCCATCGACAGATCCGGAGAAATAAATCCGAGCACAACGGCAGGCCCGCCCGGAACGTCATAGAGCTCGCGCAGACGTTCCGCCGTAAGCTCGCTGCGGGACAGGAAGGCCGTTTTTATATCGCCGGCACCTGCACTCCCCAGGCCTGCGAACGGAACGCGCGCCTTTGCGGCCGCCGTGCCATTTTCATGTTCCGCATGAATCGGCTTTGCTGCAATGCGATCGGCAAGTGAGACCTCTTCGCCCTTTTTCTTCCCCAAAAAGCCGAACATAATTTCCCTCCCTGTTAAATCCCCTCTATTTAATCAAATTATAACATGCAGTCACCGCTGCCGCAAGTAATAGACAATCATCGGCACAACGAGCATGGGAACGCCGAGATAGAGTGCGGAGCGAAGTTCGGGGGTGAAAATCATGAAGGCGAGACAAAGGACCTGCGCCCATATACCGAAGAGAGGTACGTACGGAAACAGCGGCATCCGGTAGCGCAGGAGCCCGTCCATCCCCGCCTCCTCGAGTTTCCGCCGCCGCCGATATTGGCTCCAGCAGATCGAGATCCAGGCCACGGCCCCCGAGAATCCGGAAAGCGCAAGCAGGTAGGTATAGAGCGCAGCGTTCGGATTCATCGCATAGAGTCCGATGACCCCCCAGCAGAATACAATCGAAGCATAGATCGCCCGTGAGGGCACGCCCTTGCTGCTGAGGCCCTCAAGTATGCGTGGCGCCATCCCCATTGCCGCGAGTGCATGGACCGTACGAGCCGCACCATAGAGGCCGGAGTTCGAGCACGAGATCGCCGCTGTGAGGACGACGAATGAGAAGAGCGCCGCAAGCTCGGAAAAGCCGTGTTCTGCAAGCGCCGCCGCAAATACGCTCTCACTGAGGGTGGCGTGGTCCCACGGGAGAATCGAGATGAGGAGGGTGATCGGAATGATGTAGAGCGCAATGATACGCCACGTGATGTTGCGCACTGCCGTCGGAATACTGCGCGCAGGATCAGCTGTTTCCCCCGCTGCAAGCCCGATGATCTCCGTTCCTTGAAAATTGACGAGGATAATCACCATCGTGAATGCAATGCTCCAATAGCCATGCGGGGCAAAGCCGCCGCTTCCGAGCAGAATGCGCGTCCCGATATAGCCCCCATCGCCGATCAGCCCGAGACAGATCAGGAGGGCAGCGACGCTGAACGCCACGAGCGCAGTGACTTTGATCAGGGAGAGCCAGAACTCGCTCTCCCCGAATTTATCGACACGAAACAGGTTGAGAATGGTGACGACGAGACCGAAGAATACCGCCCACCAAATCGTCCCAATCTCAGGGAAAAATCCATTCATAATGATACCGGCAGCAATCATCTCCGAGGGTACATAGGAGACCCATGTCACCCAGTATGACCAGCCGACGCCGCATGCCCATGTCGCCGAGATATTCTCGCGGGCATAGACAACAAACGACCCGGACAGCGGTTTTTCCACGGCCAGCTCTGCAAGACAGAGCATGACGGCGAGAACGATGATGCCGCCCAGAAGATAGGAGATCATGGCGGCAGGCCCCGCCTGTTCGAGCACATAGCCCGTCCCGAGGAAGTATCCGCTCCCGATGACGCCGCCGAGAGAGATGAACTGAAGGTGTCTGTGCTTCAGCTTCCGTTTCATTGTCGATTCGCCCATTGGCTTCGTAACACAACCTTTCTGCCCGCATTCATTTCTAAAAATTGCGTTTTCATCATACTACAAGAACATGTGAATTGCTACGTTTTATTTGACAAATACGTAAATTTTTATTATCATTTGATTAGCCATTATGAAGGGAGCATACATTATGAAATTCAAAGCCTTTCTGCTCGCCCTGGCGCTGGCTGTCGGCATCTCCGGCACGGCTGCTGCGGCTGTCACAGAGCATCGGGAAACAACCCTCAACCTCTCAATCGCCTATCCCGTTCTCAGCCTCGATGACGCTGCCATTGCCGACCGCATCAATGCGGATATACAGACACTCGCAGCTGACTTCCGCGCGCAGTATGAGAGCGGTGCATTCTACCGCGGAGAGCTCGGCTACCGTGTGCACCTTGACGACGACAACTTCCTCTCGGTAACCTTCACCGATCTGCGTTATGCTCTACGTGCGAATCAGCCGGTCCGCCGCGACCACGGCTTTGTTTACTACAAGAAGACAGGCCAGCGCTTGCCGCTCGCATTCTTTGTCCACATCACTCCGTCAGATCTTGACGGCGAAGCAGTGAGCGGCCACCTCTACAACGAGCAGGGCCGCAATACGCCGATTCAGCCGGAAAAATCCGTGCGCCAGATCCCAACGGACTACTTTCTCGGCGGACGCGGCTTCGTCTGCCCGATCTTCCAGCCGGGCGAACTGACCGCGAGCACGGGTGCAACCTACATTCTGCTCGATGCAAGCATCGTCGAATACTTCAACCGCAAGAACAAATGAGCAGCGATCATGCTTATACGACCATCGCAGGGGAGATGCCGGACGGCGTCTCCCCTGTTCTGTATGAGGTGCAGCGTTCCCGTTTCCTCGCCTATGCCGTCCGCGCAGAGGACGAGGAGGATGTGCGCACATGGCTGCAGGGGATAAAAAAGGAACACTACGAGGCACGCCACATCCCCTATGCGATGGTACTCGGCACACGCGCCGACCGACAGCGTTCGAGCGATGACGGTGAACCGGGCGGAACGGCAGGAAGCCCCATCCTCGAGGCGGTCAAAGCCCGCGGAATCACAAACGCAGTTGTCGCCGTCGTGCGCTACTTTGGCGGGATCAAACTCGGTGCAGGAGGTCTCATCCGAGCCTATGCACATGCTGCAGGACTTGCGCTGGATGCCGCCCAAAAAGTGCGCATGACGCCCCTTCAAACGTTGTGCGTTGTGATCGACTACGATCTCCTCGCCGCCGCAGAACGCTATGTCCGCGATATGGCACTGCTTACCGGCGAGACCTCCTATGCAGAGGCAGTCACCCTCACCCTGCTCGTTCCGCCCGACGACATCGAGATGCACCGAAGCGCACTGACGGACCTCACCGCCGGACGCGCCAAATATTTGCTTGGCAGCAAAGACTATACTGCTGTACCACTCCCGTAGAATAGAAAAGCGCTCCGATCGGAGCGCTTTTCTATTCTATTCTATATTGCAGATATCCTTGCCGCAGTTTTCGCAGTGAATTGCTTTCTTGAGATCCCCAATATCCTTGATGAAAATGAGGTGTCCGCGCATTTCGATGATCCCCTTCTTTCTGAGTTCCGAGAGCATCCGATTCAGACTTTCGCGCGCCGAGGCGGAGTAGTTTGCGAGCTCCTGATTCGTAAGCGGCACGGAGATCAGAATGCCGTCCTCCGTCTCCATCCCGTAACTGTTTGCAAATCGGATGAGCGTTGAATAGAGTGCCCCCTTCTTTCCGTAAAGCACGAGATCGCGGAACTTCAGATGCTGCTTGCGCATGTGCTGTCCGATCAGCTTGAGGAGTGCAATGGAGAGATGCGGATGCTTCTCGAGATGTGCCTGAAGCACCGGAAACTCGATCGCATATACCTCCGCCGCACTGCGTGCAATCGCACTGAAGATATAGGTCGGCGTCTCCTCATAGAGCGGCAGCTCGCCGATGAGGCTGCCCGTCGTCGCAAGGCGCAGGGACAGAACACGTCCCGACGCACCGTACTTCATGATAAAGATATGCCCCGAACGAACAATATAAAAGTAATGTGCCGACGCCCCCTCGCGAAAGAGGTATGCACCGTCATGCAGCGAAATAAGTTTTCCCGGAATCGACTCCATCTCTCGGATGAGCATTTCCTGATCCACAGCACGCTCCCCCTCTCATTGCAGCTATTATGTATTTCTATTATATTTTTTAATATTATCGGAAAAAGCCGAAAAAACCTGTGATCTTGATCACATGCAAAGTAAAATTTTTTCTCTATACTTTTTTATATAGAAATTATACATAGGAGAGATGCAGATGGAAAGCAAGGATATTCTCACTGTACTCGGCGAGAACCCATCGCGGCGCGAAATACTCGCCCACTGGGATCCGGAGAATGAAGTGTTCTGGAAGCGCTGGGGAGAGCGCATCGCAAAGCAGAATCTCTACACGTCGACATGGGCACTGACCCTGTCCTTCGTTGCATGGACAATGTGGGCAACGATCGCCGCCCAGCTCAACCAGGTGGGATTTCACTTCACAGACAATGAGATCTTTACGCTTGCGGCGCTGCCGGGTCTTGTCGGTGCAACAGGGCGCCTGATCTACACCTACCTCCCTGCCGTCGTCGGCGGCCGCAACTGGACGTTCATCTCGACGGCGCTGCTGCTCGTCCCGCTCATCGGTCTCGGCAATGCCCTGACCGACACGACGACAAGCTATGACACCTTTGTCCTCCTTGTAGCAGGCATCGGCATCGCGGGTGCAAACTTCTCCTCCTCGATGGCAAACATCGGCTTCTTCTTTCCAAAAGCACAGAAGGGCCTTGCCCTCGGCATCAACGCAGGCATCGGCAATCTCGGTGTATCCCTCATCTACTTGACGGCACCCATGCTCCTCGGCGCGAGCTTCGGCGGACTCTTCGGCGCCCCGCTCATCAATGCGGCAGGAAAGGAAGTTTATCTGCAGACCGTCTGCTACTTCTGGGCCATTCCGACGGCATTAACCCTCGTTCTTGTCTGGATGTTCATGGACAATCTCCCCATCCCGAAGCAAAGTCCGCGCAGCATGATGTCCATCTTCGGCAATAAGCACACATGGCTCATCACCATCATCTACACCTGCGGCTTCGGCTCATTCATCGGCTACTCTGCCGCACTCGCCCTGCTCGTCAACCGCGAGTTCCCGGAGGTCTCCTTTGCCTATGCGGCGTTCGTCGGTCCCTTCATCGGCGCAGGCGTCCGCCCCATCGGCGGCTGGGTAGCAGACAAGGTCAACAGCGGTGCAAAGGTCACCTTCTACTCGCTGCTCCTTATGCTGACAGCTTGTATCGTCACCGTCATGGGCATTGAGGCACACAACTTCGCACTTTTCTTCGGCGCATTTCTTGTACTCTTCTTCTCGACCGGCTTCATCAATGCGGCATCCTTCCGCATGATCCCGTTTGTCTTCGACAGCCCGGTGCATGCCTCGCTTGTCACAGGCTTTACGGCAGCAATTGCGGCATACGGTGCGTTCTTCATTCCGAAACTCTTCGGACTCTCGTATGCGACACAGGGCAGTGTGATCCCCGCATTCTATTTCCTCATCGGCTTCACGGTCCTGACCATCATCATCACCTACGTATTCTACGCACGCAAAGGTTCCGGCATCCGCTGCTGACCTGCCGCCTCTGCTTCATCCATCAAAAAAGCATCCTTCGCATACAGCATATGTGAAGGATGCTTTTTTGCTATTTCTTCCGATAGATGATCGGGCTGCGCACAAGGTACTCAAACGGTGCGCTGAGGCAGTGGACGAGGCGCGTGAACGGGAAGAGGAACGCGACCGCCATCCACGCGAACATATGGATACGGAACATGAGCGGCACGTTCTCCATGTAGTCGATCTCGGGGCTGAGTGCGAGAACCGAGCGGAACCACGGCGAAATCGTCTCGCGGTAGTCAAAACCGCCCTGCACGGCGTTCAGCGTCGTGGACGCGCAGC
>CAUQVG010000039.1:0-14978 GCA_963521685.1 uncultured Selenomonas sp. | reverse complement strand
TCGTCAATGACGAGAATATCGGGATCCATCACGATGATTGAGGCAAATGCGACACGCTGCCGCTGACCGCCGGAAAGCTCCGTCGGATTATTCTGTGCGAGATGACCAATATCAAGCAGCTCCAATACCTCAATGACCCGCTCGACAATTTCCCTCGGCGGAACACCCAGATTTTCCAGCCCCAGTGCGACCTCTTCAAACACCGTCTTTTTGACTCCGCTGATCTGCGTGAAGGGGTTCTGAAAAACATATCCGATGTCCACAGAAAGCGCATCGACATCTATCTTGGCCATATCCGTCCCATCGTAGAGCACGTGGCCTGAAAACTCCCCTTTGTAGAAGTGGGGAATCAGGCCGCGAACCAGGCTGCACAGGGAGGTTTTGCCGCCGCCGTTCTCGCCGATCACGCCATAGAAATGTCCTTTCTCGAACGTAAAAGACACATCATTCAGCGCCTTCTTATCAGACAGCGCATAGGAAAACGACACATGCTGCAGCTCTATCCGATCCACGTGTAAATCCTCCAAACGATGAGCGCCAATAGCGCAAGATCAAATGTCCAAACCACGAGCTTTTCAATGAGCGACGGTTCCTTCAGCAGCAGCAGGCTCGTATGTTTTGTCGGTGACGAGAATGCACGTGCATCCATTGCGATCGTCTTTTCCTCGGCATTAGAAATCGCACTGAGAACCAACGGCCCGAGAATTGGAATAAAGGCCTTTGCCCGAGTCAACATACCGCCTTCTGTCTCGATTCCTCTGCATTTTTGCGAGTCCATAATTGTCTGTGCAGATTTGCCCAGATCGATGATGGTCTGAAATGCTGACAGTATGATATAGGAGAACGTATGCGACATGCCTTTCTGCTCGAGTACCCAGACGAGTTCTTCCATCTCTGTCGTCTTGATGAAAAGAATGAAGGCCCCGCTGAATGCCATCACGAGAGATGCCGATATGAGCCCCAAATGGATCCCCTCAGGGGTCACATGAATCCCGCCCAGCTGAAAGAGTACTTCAGAACCGTTCGTAAAAGCCGCACGTACAAGAAACAGCAGGGATGCAAAGAACACGACAATTTTCCAGTACACCGATATAAAAGATTTCAGCCGGCCTGCGCAAGCAGCAAGCAACACCATTATCCCGGAGAGGATAAATGCGTATGCAACATCAAACAGGATGAATGCCGATACCGTAAGCACCGCTAAAATATTGCCCTTGCTCATCGGATTCATATCGAGCAGCACATTCCCCTTGATACGGGGACGCAGAAAGGCATCTGCAAATGACCAGTCCAAGCGGTTCATCTCCTCTCTCTGAGATCAACTCTTCTCATTACATAGACGGACACTTTGTTTTTTGCCGCAGCGACATCTTCACTTCCTTGGCGGAATGATATATTCACTCATCGGCAGCTTTGCCAAGAAGTTCAGCGGCATGCTCTTGATGATAAAGTAACAGACCAGAACACTCAGCGTCTTGTCCACCAGTCCGAATGTAAAGGAGCTGACCGCCACCGCAACGGGAATTGACAACCCCATCGTCATCAGTCCGGCTGCCAGAAGACTGTTGCCGTCTCCCATGAATCCGCCAAACAGGATAACATCGATCGGCACAGACATAACTGTTGTAACAACCGCTACAAGAATACCGAGAAGGACAGCTTTCTGAAGGGAAAGAAAGAAGCCCCGCTTCGAAAAATATGTTCCCATCACCGCCATTGCAAAACCGACGACCATATAAGGCAAAACAGTCGGAAGAGAAATCGCGTTGATGATCTGCGTGATCGCCGCAACAATCAGTCCCGGTACAAGACCGCAAATACCGCCGATCAGAATTGTTCCAATCCCATCCAGCCAAATCGGCAACTTCAGCAGGAGCGCAATCTGTCCACCAACAGCATTGACGGCAATGCCCACCGGAATCAAAAATGCTGTCAGCTTTCCAATACCTTTCATGGCACACTACTCCTATCTCATACAACGATGTTTTCCTAAAACAGTGATGTCTTAACAGTGTCACATATATTGATAAATCGTTTTATCTAATATATACTCCCATATCAATTCTTACTTTTTACGGGGCAGAATATACTCGCTCATCGGCAGTTTAGACAAGAAATTCAGCGGCATGCTCTTGATAATGAAGTAACACGCCAGCACGCTCAAGGTCTTATCCACAAGACCGAATGAAAACGAGCTGATCGTCACCGCAACCGGAATGGACAGTCCGAGACTCATCAGCCCCGCTGCAACGATACTGTTGCCTGTCCCTATAAAGCCACCGAAGATGATTACATCCATCGGAACCGCCATCACCGTCGTAACGATCGCTACAAGAACTCCCAACAAGACGGACTGTCGGAAAGAAAGGAAAAAACCTTTCTTAGAAAAATACGTTCCCATTGCAGCCATCGCAAATCCAACAATCATATAAGGCAATACCGTTGGGAGCGAAATCGCATTAATGATCTGTGTGATCGCCGCAACAATCAGCCCCGGTACAAGACCGCAAATACCGCCGATCAGGATTGTCCCAATCCCATCCAGCCAAATCGGCAGTTTCAGCAGAATGGCAATCTGGCCGCCGACGATATTGACTGCAATGCCTACCGGAATCAGGAATACAGTCAATTTTCCAATACCTTTCATAGCATATCACTCCTATCTCGATAAAACGGCCCTCTACACACCGATAAAACGATCTACTTCTGTTGTTTTCCCACGTACACCTAAATGATAAATCGTTTTATCTAAAAGAATAATATCACATCCAAAGTTTTTTGTAAATCATAATTTTAAGATTTTTCTCTATTCTTATATTGATAAAAAGGCTGTGATACGAAGAGAATTTCGTATCACAGCCTTTTCTTTGATTTGTCCACTCTATTAGGAAATCGTGTCGCAAAGGGGCACTGCCGCATGGATCCCTAGTCCACCGTCCACTCGTTGACGTTCCAGAAGATCCCGCTGCCGCGATGCCCGAGCAGCATGTCCTCTGTGATGCCGTGGACGCGCGTGTTCGTCACATAGATGGAATCGATGTAGCAGAGGAAGACATACGGCGGATCCTTTGCCAGTTCCTCCTGAAAGAGGCCGTACAGGCGCATGCGCTCGGCAGGATCGCTCGTCCGGCGCGCCGCCGCAAGATACGCATCCACACGCGCATTCATGTAGGAGCCGGCATTCGCTTCTTTCCTTCTCGAAAACACCCTATAGGTGTGTGTATCGGCATCCAGCGGGCTGCCCCAGCCGACGAGATATGCCTGCTGCCCCTCCCAGTCGATCTCTGCCGGGGTCTCTACGGTGCAGTGGATGCCGATCGCATCCAGCTGCCTGGCCACCGTCTGTGCAATATCGATGCGGCTGAACTTATCATTCTGCACCGACAGTGTGAAGCCGACCTCCTCGCCGCCGCGCATATAGTAGCCATCTGCGCCGCGCACGCAGCCCGCCGCCTTAAGGATCTCCCGTGCCTTTGCCGGGGCATAGTCATAGCCCTCGACATTCGGATTGTTGTAGACATTGCGCTGCAGCGGCCCATACGCGGGCATCCCATGTCCGTGCAGCACTTCATCCACAATCGCCTGCCGATCGATCGCATACGCAATCGCTGGGATCAGATCGCGGTTCCGCATCCAGTACGGATTGGCGAAGTTGAACAGGATCGCGCGATAGTCCGTGGTCTTCATCGCATAGTAACGGTACGCCGTGCTGCCGGCAAAGGCCTCCGCACTCTTCGGCGAGAGATGCGCAAGGTCGATCGTTCCGTCGGCCAGGGCCTCTGCCTCCGCAATATCGTCCTCAATGATCTTGAATACAAAACGGTCGATCTTCGGTGCGCCGCGGTAGTAGTCCTCATTCTTCACGAGGATGATCCGGTCCCCCGCCTCCCAGCTCTCCATCCGGTAGGGCCCCGTCCCCACAGGGCTGTGGAAGAAGCTCGCCGATGCGAGGTCCTGCTCTGCCAAGATGTGTGCCGGCAGGATCGGCTGAAGCATGTAGTCGAGGAACGCCGCGTTCGGCTGCGCAAGCCGGATGCGCACCGTGCGGTCATCCAGCTCCGTGATCTCACGCACATCCTCGAAGTTCGACGCATGTGCCGATGCAACGAGCGGGCTCCGGACGGCCTCGATTGTGAACTTCACGTCCGCTGCGCGGAGCGGCTGTCCATCATGCCAGAGGACACCTTCGCGCAGGTGAAAGATATAGGTATCGTCTGCAGGGTCATGCTCCCATGACTCTGCCAGCCCCGGCACAAGCGCGCCCGTGCCGTCGCGCCGCACCAATCCGTCAAAGAGCAGCTGATCGATCTCCCCGTATTCATTGCGCAGGGGATTGATTCGATCATAGTCCTTTGATCCGTAGACGATCTTGGAGCCGCTCTCCTCGATCTCTGCTGTCCTGCCGCACCCGCAGGCAAACGAGAGAAAGATCAGGCACAGGCACAGCAGCTTTTTCATTTCACATCTCCTCTTGTCAAAAGTCTGTTTTTTTCATTATAAAATCTGGTCCGCATTTCTGTAAATAATTTTTTCAAATCTTTTTTAAAAACCTGTCATTTGTGACAGGACGCTCACATCCTCCTTTATGCTAAGATGAATATATGCGGTCTTCCTCTTCCCCGGCTGTCTGCGCGTCTTCCAGAAGAGTGACGGCAAGTATGTCGGCGGCATCAAGCTGATAACGGCAAATGACGAGAATATCGGCCCGGCCCGCGTCACAACCCACGATGCGAACCATCTCTACTTCATCGACAGCTTCCAGAAGGAGTTGTGCCGCATGGATCTGTAAGAAACGAAGGGAGTGTCTTCCATGAAGTTCAAATCATTGCTCTGCGCCGCCCTCCTCGCGCTCATCCTTCTCCCCGCCTCCCTCTGCGCGGCGGAAATCACGGATGAGGATATGGCGCTCGGCGGCATCCGTATCGGCGATACGCGTGCCTCGGTCGAGGCGCTCTACGGCAGTGGCAATCGCGTCGCGGACGGCGTGGACGTGTGGAACGGCGAGGATGTCGGTATGCACGTCATCGACTACGGCGCGTCGCTCAGCGTGACGTACCGCAGCTCGGACATGGGCTGGCACGTCATCAGCGTGCATCTTGGCGTGAACGATGTAAACGAGTACAACGCGAAGCCGTCCGATGAGGCGCGGAGCTTCGAGACGCCGCGCGGCATCCATCTTGACAGCACGCGGGAGGATCTCGAGGCGGCCTACGGCTACCTGCCGAAGCCGAAGTGCAGCCACAATGCGCCGCCCGTCTGCGGCTATTTCTACGACGATGCGAGCGGTGCAGTGCAGATCGCCTTCTATATCTGCGCCGAGCACAGCCCCGGCATCCGCTCCATCTGGCTGCACGAGAAGTAAGCTCCGCAAAAACGACGCAAAAAACCCGGCATCTGCAGTGCGCAGGTGCCGGGTTTTCGATTTCCTATCTGCCTTTCATCCCTTTATCCCAAGGCTGCGTTCAGGTCACATTCTCTGCCACTCGGTGAAGCGGAAGGCACGCGCGCCGCCGCCGATATCCACACCGTTGTAGTAGTCATCGTAGTACCCATACTCCTCGAGATAGTCACGCACGGCGACGTTGCCCGTGTAGACATCGATCCTGCCGCTCGGCAGCGCGCTCCGGAACTCACTGACCGCAGAGGACGGCGAGCTCGGCTCATACATCGTGATCGTGCTGCCGTTCTTGACAAAGATCGCGAACTTGCCCGCCTTCACATGGTTCTGGAAGTCGCTCTGGCTGATCGTCCCGCTCCACATGGCGAATGTCATGGAGGACATCGCCAGCATCAGGGTGAAGACCAGCGCCATCACCTTTGCTGCCCGTTTCATCATACATCATCTCCTTTTCTCTTCGACACTTGACCCATCGAAAATGAAACTTCGCAGTTCATTTCCTGAGTTTATTATAGCCGAATATGGTGCGATGACGTACTGTATCAAATGACAGGTCCGGCAAAAAAATTTTTGCTCAGAGCAGAGAGCCCTCGTATTTGAGTGTGGCAAAGTAGTCGTCAAGCGTCTGTGCGCGGCGAATGAGCTCGATGCTCCCGTCCGTGCGGCGGAGGAGTTCGGCGCACCAGAGTTTGCCGTTGTAGTTGAACCCCATCGCGCTGCCGTGCGCGCCTGTATCGTGGATGATGATGATGTCGCCGATGTCGATCTTCGGCAGGGCGCGGTCGATGGCGAATTTATCGTTGTTCTCGCAGAGCGAGCCGGTGATGTCGTAGAGGTGATCAGCGGGCGCATGCTCCTTGCCGAGTACGGTGATGTGATGGTATGCGCCGTAGAGTGCAGGGCGCATGAGGTTCGCCATGCAGGAGTCGAGACCGATGTACTTCTTGTACGTGTCCTTCTCATGGAGAACGGTGGAGACGAGCCAGCCCGCATCTCCCGTCATGGCGCGCCCGCTCTCCGTGCGGATGCCGGCATCGCCGAGCCCTGCGGGAATCATGATCTCGTGATAGAGCTGCGCGATGCCCGCGCCAACAGCAGCGTAGTCCACAGGTGTCTCCTCGGGGTGATACGGAATGCCGAAGCCGCCGCCGAGGTTGACGAACTCGACATGAATGCCTAGCTGCTCCTTGAGCTCCGCAGCGAGTTCGAACATGATGCGTGCCGTCAGCAGAAACCCCTCCGTACGCCGCTCGGAGGAGATGACCATCGTGTGCAGGCCGAAGCGTTTGATGCCCATCTCCTGTGCGCGCCGGTACGCCTCGAACATCTGCGGGCGCGTGAGGCCGTATTTCGCCTCCATCGGCTTTCCGATAATATCGTTGCCCTCGATGAGATCGCCTGGGTTGTAGCGGAACGAGAGCACGTTCGGCAGTCCCGCATGCTTTGCCATATAGTCGAGGTGACTGATGTCATCGAGGTTGATGACGGCGCCGAGGGCGATCGCCTTTTGAAACTCATCATAGGGCGTATCATTCGACGTGAGGAGGATCTCCTCGCCCGTGACCCCTGCCGCCTCGGAGATGACGAGTTCGGCGATGCTGCTGCAGTCCGTGCCCGCTCCCTCCTCATGGAGAATCTGCACGATGCGCGGATTCGGCAGCGCCTTCACGGCGAAGTGCTCGCGGAAGTTCGGTGCCCATGCAAAGGTCTCGCGCAGCCGGCGGAAGTTCGCGCGGATCTTCGCCTCGTCGTAGATGTGGAACGGGGTCGGATATCGTTCGATCAGCGCCCGTGTCTCTGCCGCGCTGAGCGGAAATGTCTTTTCGTTCATAATGTCCTCCTCTATATGAGCTTCCTCCGCCGACGCGGGGGAAGCGGCGAGCACAGCGCGCCGATGGGGGCGCCAGTATCTGATGCGGCTTTCTTACAACAGCAATACCTGCCTTGCTCAAAGCGCCCCCGCCACCGCTTCGCGGTCCCCCTCCCCCGTTTCGACGGGGGGAGGCCTGCAAAACGTGAAGTTCCGTTATTATAGCAACGGCAAAACGGCTCTGTCAATCTGCACGGCACCGCACGGAAGAAATCAAATTGTATACCTTGACGAATGGCACGCGCTCCCCTATAATGGGGGCTATATTTTTTCTTTTTACTTATTTTATATATTGGGAACTGATTAGGGGGTATATCTATGATATTTGGAGGAAAAACCCTGCGTCTTGCGGCTGCACTCACCTGCACGGCGCTGCTCGGCTCCGCGCTCGCGGGCTGCGGCGGCAATGAGGCAAAGGCCGATGAGATCCGCATCGGTGCGAACTTCGAGATGACGGGCAACACGGCAAACTACGGCACATCCACCCTCGAGGGTCTTAAGCTCGCGATCAAGGAGGCCAATGATGCCGGCGGCGTGGGCGGCAAGAAGATTGTCCTCATCGAGGCCGACAACAAGTCCGAGGCGGCAGAGTCGGTCAACGCGGCGACGAAGCTCATCTCCGATGACCACGTCCGCGCGATTGTCGGTCCTGCAACGACCGGCAATGTCATTGCGGAGTCACAGGTCGCATCGGACAACAAGGTCCCCGTCATCGCGCCGGATGCAACGGCGGTTGATGTCACGGTTGAGAACGGCAAGGTAAAGCCGTGGATCTTCCGCAGCTGCTTCATCGACCCGCAGCAGGGCGATGTCATGGCGAAGTTCGCCCTGGACACGCTCAAGGCAAAGACGGCGGTCATCTACATCGACAACTCGACGGACTACTCCAAGAGCCTCGCACAGGTCTTTGAGAAGGTCTTTACGGCGGGCGGCGGTCAGGTTCTCATGACCGAGGCGTTCCTCGGCAAGGACCAGGATTTCAAGGCAACGCTCACGCGTCTCCGCGCGGCAAATGCAGACGTCATCTTCGTCCCGGCCTACTATGAGGAGGTCGGCAAGATCGTGAAGCAGGCGCGCGAGATCGGCATCACGGCCCCCATCATCGGCACGGACGGCTGGGATGATCCGAAGGTCGCCGAGCTCGCAGGCACGGCGGCCCTGAACAACACGTACTTCAGCACGCACTACTCCGACAAGGATGAGTCCGTACGCCCCTTCATCGAGGCGTTCCAGAAGGAATACAACCATGCGCCGAACGTCTTCGCCGCACTCGGCTATGACGCGGGCAAACTCCTCGTGGATGCACTCAAGCGTGCAGGATCGGACGATCCCGAGGCGCTGCGCAAGGCGATTGAGGAGACGAAGGATCTCGTTGTCGGCACCGGCACGATCACGATGGATGCCCAGCACAACCCGATCAAGCAGGCTGTCATTCTCGAGAACAAGGACGGCGATCGCGTTGTCGTCGCAAAGATTATGCCGAGCATGTAATACATCCGGCTGACGCACTTCAAAAGAGCCGCAGGACTGCGGCTCTTTTTGGTCATCATAGAGGAGGTCATTCTATGGAGTTCATGCACCAGATACTGCAGCAGCTCATCAACGGGATTTCACTCGGCAGTATCTACGCGCTGATTGCTCTCGGTTATACGATGATCTATGGCATCATCAAGCTCATCAACTTTGCGCACGGCGATATCTACATGGTCGGCGCTTATCTCGGCTTCTATGCCATTACGCTTGGCATTCCCGTTGTGCCGGCGATCCTCATTGCGATGGCGGTCACGTCACTCCTCGGCATTGCGGTGGAGCGCTTCGCCTATCGCCCCCTGCGCTATGCACCGCGCATCTCGGTGCTCATCACCGCCATCGGCGTCTCGTTCCTCCTGGAATACGTCATGATGGCGATTGTCTCGCCGACGCCGCGCACCTTCCCCCCGACGATCAGCGATGTATCGTGGGACTTGGCGGGGCTCATCATCAGTGGTCAGCAGCTCCTGATCATGGGCGTGACGTTCCTGCTCATGCTCATCCTCACCTACATTGTGCGCTCGACGAAGATCGGCAAGGCGATGCGCGCGGCCTCCTATGACACCGAGGCTGCACAGCTCATGGGCATCAACGCGAACCGCATCATCTCGATCACGTTCGCCATCGGCTCCGCACTCGCGGCCGTTGCGGGCGTGCTCATCGGCATCTACTACAACTCGATCGACCCGCTCATGGGCCTCATGCCGGGCATCAAGGCCTTCGTCGCGGCGGTGTTCGGCGGCATCGGCATCCTGCCGGGGGCTGTGGTCGGCGGTCTCGTGCTCGGTATTGTTGAGTCGTTCATCTCAGGGATGGGCCTCTCGATGTTCCGCGACGCGGCGGCGTTTGCCATCCTGATTCTCGTGCTGCTCGTGCGGCCCGCGGGCATCTTCGGCAAAAATGTTAAGGAAAAGGTATAAGGGGGTGCGCAGATGAATTCATTGCAGAAAAACGATCTCAAGATCCTCGTCTTCGCCCTCGCGGTCTACGGCATCATCATGGGGCTGACGAGCGCCGGCATGCTGAGTGCATTCTGGCAGCTGAACCTTATCTTCGCAGGAGTCAACATCATCCTCGCGGCGAGCCTCAACCTCATCAACGGCTATACGGGGCAGTTCTCGCTCGGCCATGCCGGGTTCATGGCGGTCGGCGCCTACATCGGCGTCGTGCTCACGACGAACTTCCAGCTGCCGTTCGCCGCAGCCCTCCTCGCGGGCGGTGTGGCGGCGGGCCTTCTCGGCGCACTCATCGGTCTGCCGACGCTGCGTCTGCGCGGCGACTACCTCGCGATTGCAACGCTCGGTCTCGGCGAGATCGTCCGCATCGTGATCATCAACGTTCCCTATGTCGGCGGGGCTGCGGGCTTTAAGGGCATCCCCCACCACACGGACTTCACCTGGGTGTTCTTCCTGATGCTCGCGAGCCTCTTCATCATCAAGAATTTTGTGAACTCGCGCCACGGCCGCGCCTGCCTCGCCATTCGCGAGAATGAGATCGCAGCCGAGTCGATGGGCGTCCATACAACGAAGTACAAGGTGCTCGCCTTTACCATCGGCGCCTTTTTCGCAGGCGTTGCGGGCGTACTCTTCGGGCACAATATGTACATCCTCACCCCCGCCTCGTTCACGTTCATGCAGTCGTTCAACATCCTCATCATGGTCGTCATGGGCGGGCTCGGCTCGATGACCGGCTCGGTCGCGGGCGCGCTTGTCGTGACCTTCCTCTCGGCAGCGCTCGCGAGCTTCCCGAACGCGCGCATGATCATCTATGCACTCGCACTCATTCTGCTCATGTTCTACCGCCCGCAGGGCCTCTTCGGCTACGTTGAGATCACGGCAATGCGTCCGCTGAACCGTTTCTTCCGGAAGGGAGGGGAGGCATAATGGCAAAGGATCTCTTAACCGCGACGGATGTCTCGATGGTCTTCGGCGGCCTCAAGGCGATTGCGGATTTCAACGTGCACATCCGGACGGGCGAACTGCTCGGCCTCATCGGGCCGAACGGTGCAGGAAAGACGACCGCATTCAACCTCTTTACCGGAGTCTATCAGCCGACAACGGGCGAAATCCTCTTCAAGGGCAAGAGCATTGTCGGGCTGAAGCCGTACCAGATCACGGAGCGCGGCATTGCGCGCACGTTCCAGAACATCCGCCTGTTCGGCGAGCTCTCCGTGCTCGACAACGTCAAGATCGCCTATCACTGCCATATGAACTACGGGTTGATGGAGTCCGTGCTGCGCCTCGGCCGCTACTGGTCGGAGGAGCGCAGGCTCGAGGAGGAGGCATACCGCCTGCTCGAGATCTTCCATCTCGCCGATGCGGCGCAGGAAAAGGCGAAGAACCTTCCCTACGGCGCGCAGCGGCGTCTTGAGATTGCACGCGCGCTCGCGGCCCAGCCGAACCTCCTCCTCCTCGACGAGCCGGCAGCGGGCATGAACCCGCAGGAGACGCTGGAGCTCATGGAGATGATCCGCTGGGTGAAGAAGGACTTCGGCATCACGATCCTGCTCATCGAGCACGACATGTCTCTCGTCATGGGCATCTGCGAGCGCATCTATGTGCTCGAATACGGCATGATCATCGCGAACGGAACACCGGAGGAGATTCGCTCGAATCCCGAGGTCATCCGCGCATATCTGGGGGCGGAGGAATAACATGGCAAACGAAACTGCAGCAACATCCGCTGCTCCGGCAGCAAAGGCCCCCATGCTCCGCATTGCGGATCTCGAGGTCTACTACGGTGCGATCCATGCGCTCAAGGGCCTCTCGCTCGAGGTGAACGAAGGCGAGATTGTCACGCTCATCGGCGCGAACGGCGCAGGAAAGTCCACGACGCTCCGCACAATCTCGGGCCTGATCGCCCCGAAGAGCGGCACGGTTGAGTTCGAGGGCCGAAACATTGCGGGCATCGGTGCGCATGAAATCGTGCATGCAGGCATCTCGCAGGTCCCCGAGGGGCGCCGCATCTTCGCCGATATGACGGTGCTTGAGAACCTCGAACTCGGCGCGTTCATCCGCAGCGACAAGGACGGCATTGCCGCCGATATGGAGATGGTCTTCACGCGTTTCCCGCGCCTCAAGGAGCGCATCGCGCAGCAGGCGGGCACGCTCTCGGGCGGCGAGCAGCAGATGCTCGCAATGGGCCGCGCGCTCATGAGCCGCCCGCGTCTCCTGCTCCTCGACGAGCCGTCAATGGGGCTTGCGCCGCTCCTGATCAAAGAGATTTTTTCCATCATTGTCGACATCAACAAGACCGGCACAACCATCCTGCTCGTCGAGCAGAATGCGAACATGGCGCTCTCAATCGCCAGCCGTGCCTACGTCCTCGAGACGGGGCGCATCACACTCTCGGGCGATGCGAAGGAGCTGGCGGCGAGCGAGGATGTGCGGAAAGCCTATCTCGGGGGATAAAATCGCCCGTATTGGGCATCTTTCCGCCCCGCGCAGATCGAGATTGATCTCCGCGAAAAGAAGGAAAACCTGCCGCAAAACGCGAATAAATAAAGAAGTTTTGGCATTTCCATTGGCAAGGAGGAAGCATTTATGTTTGTTGCCGACTATATGACCCAGAATCCCGTCACGATCGCGCCCGACGCCGGCATTGATGAGGCGGCAAAGATCTTGGACAAGGGGCATTTCCGCCGCCTGCCCGTCGTGGAGCACGGCAAGCTTGTCGGCTTCTTTACCAACCGAGATCTCCTGCGCGCCTCACCGTCCGCGGCAACCACGCTCGATCGCTTTGAGATGCGCACCCTGCTCGCAAAAATCAAGGTCGCCGATGTCATGCAGAAGAACGTCATCACCGTCACGGATACCATGACGATCGAGGAGGCCGCGCTCGTCATGGCGCGCGAGAAAATCGGCGGCGTGCCGGTCCTCTCCGAGGTCGGCAAACTCGTCGGCATCATCTCCTCGACGGACATCTTCCGCGCGTTCATCGCCGTCATGGGCCTCGACAGCGGCAAAACCCGCCTCACGATCGATGTGGCGGACCGCAAAGGGGTCCTGCGCGACATCTCGACCATCCTCGCCGATCTCGACATCAGCATCGACAGTATGGTCACGCTCCCTCAGCCCAGCGGCACCTACCATATCATCATCCGCGCCGACATCGATGACGTGGATGCCGTCAAGGACCGCCTCGGGGCGAAGGGGTTCACCGTCATCCACGTGATCCAGATCGGCTGAACGCCTTCACTCATATAAAAACGCTGCCGCAGGCAAAGCGGCAGCGTTTTTATATGAATGTTTCATTCCCCGATGATTTTCCCATCCGTTCCGATGAGAATGACAAGCGCAGGCGGGAAGTCCGCGAGCAGAGCGCGGCCCTCCTTGGCACCGAGCACAAACACCGCTGTCGAGAGCATATCCGAGAGCAGCCCCATCTGCCCCTGCCATGCGGGCAGGTCCTCTGCCGCGAGCGGCAGGATCACCGTCACGGAGGAGAGCCCCGTGTCCGCAGGATAGCCCGTGCGCGGATCGATGAGATGGTGATACCGATGTCCCTCGTGGATAAAGTAGCGCTCATCGTCCCCCGATGCCGATAGGACTTCATCGGAGAGCGGAAGAACGGCGATCACATCCGTCGGTTTCTCCCCGCGCGGATTGCGTATGCCGACCTGCCACGGTTCGCCCGCCTCGTTCACCCCCATGCCGAGAATTGAACTCGTACCGAGGTCGGCAAGCGCATTTGCAATGGCGGCATCCTGCCATGTGCGGGCCGTCTGATCAAGTGCAAGGCCCTTAATGAGTGCGCCGCGGTCGATTTTCATCCCCGCCTTCATGAGGCGCACTTCATATCGTGTTTGCCCCTTCTCCTCCAGCGTACGCAGCTCAAGCGCCTCATAGCCGACACAGTCACGCGCCGCCGCAACCGCCTCGGGAGACGGCGGCATTTTCTCCATGCGCGCACGCTCCCAAAGCGCGGTGAGCGCGCCCGCCGTCACATCGAACGCGCCGCCGGAACGGCGTGCAATCTCCTGCGCGCGTGTCAGCGTCTCATAGAGCGGCTGCGGGATCTCTGTCCATTCCCCCGTACCCGCACGTTCCTCCGCAGCGGCAAGGGCCGCCCCGTCCGCATCCTGCTCTGTCTGTGTGAGGACTGCAAATCCATCGCGCAGTGCTGCCTGTGCTGCGATCTCATCCGCGCGCACCGTGATGCGCGCCAGAGTCCCCATGACAATTTTCGTGTCCTCTGCCGTCACCGTGCCCTTCCCTGCGCAGCCGCCGAGAAGAAGTGTCATACAAACAATAAGTACGGCAGGAATTTTACAGCATGTGAAGAATCTTGATACCATATATTCTCCTGTTTCATTCAATGCGAGGTGCATCTATGCCGCGTTCCAGACTCTATGAAATCGTCCGCTTTGTTCTCGTCGGCGGTGCGTGCTTCATCCTCGACTACGGTCTACTCTATGTCCTCACCGAGTACGGCGGGCTCCACTATCTCCTCTCGGCGGGCATCTCGTTTACGGTCTCGGTCTTCGTCAACTATTGGCTCTGCCTTGTCTGCGTCTTTCACGGCGCAAACGCACAGACGCGCCGCGCAAAGATGCTCTTCTTCGGCTCGAGCATCGCGGGGCTCGGTCTCAATCAGCTGCTCATGTGGATGCTCGTCGACCTCGCCGGCATCTACTATATGATCGCGAAGCTCATCGCTGCCGCTGTTGTCATGGTGTGGAACTATGTGCTCAAACGCCGCGCCGTTCTCGGTCCTTGACCCCATTCTAACATTACAGATACGCCTGCGTAAATACGGGACAAATATCCCTTTCCCATTATTTCAGCTGATTCCACATCATTTTCAGACATTGGGAGACATCTTTTTATTTCGTGTCTGGTTCGGTCAACAGTGCAGTTGCGTATTTTCACACGCGTAAGCGACAGCAGCAGCCCCTGTTTTCTGTTTTATTCTAATATAATTACATCTTAATGTTATTATGTGAAAGCCATTGTCTATTATAATAGAATATATGGAATGAATCCTCTCTTATAAATTTAATTCAATAGATAAAATTGTCTTGCTATTTTATCTATTTTGCGCTAGACTGAAAAAAAGGAGTGAACAGCTCATTGACAGCAGATATTTGAGCGTGACCATTCTCATCTGCACAAAGGGAGTGAATATCATGTTTCTGGAGGAGCGCCAAGAGCTCATTGTCCGCATGGTCGAGCGTGACGG
>CAUQVG010000038.1:0-15205 GCA_963521685.1 uncultured Selenomonas sp. | reverse complement strand
CAGTCCGGACAGGCAGGCGGATTCAAGGGCGACTGGATGCACCCCGACTCCAAGACGATGATGCTCAAGGCGCAGCATCCGGAGTTCGAGACGTGGGCGACGAGTGTCCATGCCGATGCCGGTGTTACCTGCGTGGACTGCCACATGCCCTATATGCGTGACGGCGGCAAGAAGTACACCTCGCACTGGATGACGAGCCCGCTGAAGACCACGCAGCAGTCCTGTCTGAAGTGTCATGACGAGAGCGAGGAGACCCTCGTTGCACGCGTCAAGACCATCCATGACAACACGTTCAAACTCCAGCGTATCGCGGGACAGACCGTTGCACGCGCACATCGCACGGTCAAGGCTGCGATGGATGCAGGTGTACCCGATGCAGCACTTGAAGATGCACGCGCGAAGATTCGCGAAGCACAGTGGTACTGGGATTGGGTTGCTGCCGAGAACGGCGTGGGCTTCCACAACCCCGACAAGATCATGCGCACACTTGGACTTGCGATTGACCTTGCACATCAGGCAATCGAGTCTGCCGAGGGCGCACGCCACGGCTTCCAGCCGCTCTGATCGGAGTACAAAGAGACTAAAAAAGGAGACTAAAAAAGAATCGCCTCATGAGGGGCGATTCTTTTTTACGTTCGTTTTGTGGTTTACAGCATTCCGCTCATCCAGATCAGGCGCAGCCCCAGACAGAACATGGCAAGGGAGAGAAGGACGAGGATGACCTTGGACTTCGTCTTCTGCGAGATGGCAGCACCGATCTGGGCACCGATGGCAGCGCCGATGGAGATGCAGACGGCAGGTGTCCAGATGACATGATCCAGCCAGACGTGACTGATGACGCCGAATGCTGCCGAGCAGGCAAGGACGAAGTGCGAGGTTGCTGTCGCCATGTGTACGGGGAAGCCGAGCAGGTAGACCATGAGCGGCACATGAATCACACCGCCGCCGATGCCGAAGATACTCGAGATGAAGCCGACACCCGCGCTCGAGCCGATGCCGAGTGAACGGTTGAACGTGAAGCCTGCAGGCAGTGTGTGGACATCCGTGTGTTTCTTGTGTGTAGCGTTCCAATACATCAGTAGTGCCATGATCAGGAGAAATGTACCGTAAGATGCGTAGAGCATCGGTCCCGTGAAATCATCAACGATGTACGAGCCGAGAAAAGCGCCCGGCAGGGTTGCAATTGCGAACGGCACAGCAGCGGGGAAGAATACACGCTGCTGGCGAATGTAGGCGAGTGTTCCGGAGAGCGCGTTGGCGAATACGATCACAAGTGATGTGCCTGTAATCTGCGCCGCCGTGTGGAAATACGGATAAACGCCGCCGTCGGACAGGAAGAAGATGAAGATCGGCACGCAGATCAGTCCGCCGCCGATGCCGACGAGGGTTCCGAACGTCCCGACAAAGAGTCCGAGGAGCAGAAAAAGAAGAATATCGATCCCCATATACAAACCTCCTAAATACGAGGAAGCACTGAACAAAGCTTCCCGTATGCATTGCTCATTATAGCATATAGGAAGTATTAGACAAGAGGAAAGTCTTGTGATATGATGAGCGCAAAGAAGCCCAATTATTATTGATATGAAATTATTTAGGAGAGCTTCTTTATTAAAATAAAGAGAGGAGGATAGAGGAAGGGGGCCGGAAGGTACCGGCAAAATGTTTTTTGTGCGAAAGAAAGAAGTGACGAAGTATGGTTACATTTCTTGGTGCTCTCGCAACGCTCATCGTCGGCTATATTGTTTATGGGGCAATTGTCGACCGCGTGTTTGGCCGTACAGGAGAAACCGCCCCTGCGATTCGGCTGGAGGATGGCGTAGACTACATTCCTCTGCCGACATGGAAGGTATTTCTCATCCAGCTGCTCAACATCGCAGGTCTCGGGCCGATCTTTGGTGCGCTCGCAGGCGCTCTCTGGGGGCCGAGCGTCTATCTCTGGATTGTTTTCGGTACAATCTTTGCGGGCGGCGTTCATGACTATCTCTCTGGAATGATCTCTTTCCGTGAGGACGGAAAGAGTCTCTCTGAGATTGTCGGCAAAAATCTGGGGCATATCATGCTCCAGATCATGCGTATCTTCTCAATCGTTCTGCTTGTTCTTGTCGGCGTGGTCTTTATGACCGGACCAGCAATGCTCCTCTCAAAGCTTACGGGCATGGAGACACTAATGTGGCTGGGCGTGATCTTCATTTACTACACGATGGCGACGCTGCTGCCGATCGACAAGATCATCGCGCGGTTCTATCCGCTCTTTGGCATCTGCCTCATTGTGATGGCGCTCGGCATTATGGGCGGTATGCTCTTCGGTGTTGGCGGACATGTTATGCCGGAAATGACGCTTGAAAACCTGCATCCGAAACAGCTGCCGATCTGGCCGTTGCTCTTCATCACGGTTGCCTGCGGCGCCGTCTCCGGTTTTCACGCGACGCAGTCACCAATCATGGCGCGGTGTCTCAACGATGAGAATATGGGGCGCCCGGTCTTCTATGGTGCGATGGTTGCCGAGGGCATCATTGCTCTCTGCTGGGCTGCAGCAGGAGCAACGTTCTATGATAGTACGGCGGGTCTCGGTGCAGCACTCAAAGAGGCAGGTCCCGGCGGCGTTGTCTATGAAGTCTGCAATGGCTTTATGGGGGCAATCGGCATTGGCGGCCTGAGCATCGGTGCGATCCTCGCGATGCTTGGTGTCATTGCTTGCCCGATTACCTCGGGTGATACGGCGTTCCGCTCGGCGCGCCTGACTCTTGCGGACTGGCTGAACATTCCGCAGAAAGAGGCGCCGAAGCGCCTTATCATCGCCATCCCGATGCTCGGCATCGGTCTTATCCTCTCGCAGATGGACTTCTCCATCATCTGGCGTTACTTCTCGTGGGCGAACCAGACCCTTGCGATGATTACACTCTGGATGGGTACGGCATATCTCTACCTGCATAAGCCAGGCTCCTATGCCTATGTCGTTGCACTTCTTCCTGCGATCTTCATGTCAGCAGTGACGACAACCTACCTTCTGCAGGCACCGGAGGGATTCGGCCTGCCGACGGATATCACATATCCTGCGGGCATCGGCTTTGCCGTACTCTTCACGGCGCTCTTTGTCCGTGCATATATTTTGCGCAAGAGAACGCTTTGACAGTACTATTCTCAATCAAAAAAGCATCTGCTCGGCAGATGCTTTTTTCGTATGTTTTTTAGAGTACCTCGTGCAGCAGCCATGGGATCAGCGGTTCACGGCAGGGCGGTCCGATGCGGTCGGCGGCGGCTTTTGCGTCCTCCGAAGCATCCTCGGGAGCGATTCCGATGTCCGCCATGCGAAGCAGGTCCGTATCGTTCTCGTAGTCACCGCACGCGACAACACGCCGGTCTGCATAGTCCGGCATGGCCCGCAGAATCTCCGCCATCGCACCCTTGCTTGTGCCGGGCGGAACGAACTCAAGATAGTTTTTTTCGGAGTAGAAAGAGTTGGAACATTGATCAATGCCAAGCTCTTTCGCTAGACGCTCGATAAAGCTCAGATTGATGGGAGCGTCACAGATGAAAAATTTCAGCCATGATTCGGCTTCGACCGCACGCAGCGTTGTGTGGTTGACGTTGTAGAACTCATCGTCGAGACGCGGGTCATCGTTTTCCTCCGGGCTGATGATATTGCACAGCTCCTCCGTATAGACCTCGACGCAGGCGCGCGGGAACTGGTAGAGAATGCGCGCGGCAAATGTGCGCCAGAGATCGCCCTCCAGCGTGCGTGTTTCGAGAATGCGGTTTTCTGCCAGATTTTTCAGCATTGCACCGTTGAAGAAGATGCTCGGCGCATTGACCGTAATTCCCTCAAGATAGGGCAGTGCTGACTCTGGTGTGCGCCCCGTTGCAACGGCAAAGGCTCCGCCTGCCGCCGTAAATGTGTTCAGTGCACGCAGATTCTCCTCGGAGATGCCCTCATAGCGGGGGATCAGCGTGCCGTCCAGATCGCTGATGAGAAGGATATCGTCATATCTTTTTTCGCTCATAATGCCTCAATATCTGTCAGATAGTTTGTCATCATCGTATGTCCCTCGGGAGTGAGGATGGACTCGGGGTGAAATTGTATCCCCTCAATGGGAAGGGTCTTGTGGCGCAGGCCCATGATTGTTCCGTCTGTGAGTTCGCTCGTGACTGTGAGCACCTCCGGCAGACTCGCACGCTCAATGATGAGGGAGTGATAGCGGGCAACCCGGGTATCCGCAGGAATGCCGCGGTAAAGTCCTGAGCCGCAGTGACAGATGAGGGAAGACTTGCCGTGAACGATTTCGTCTGCACGGACCACCTTTCCGCCGAATACCTCGCCGATTGCCTGATGACCGAGACAGATGCCGAGAATCGGAAGCGTTCCGCCAAGATCACGAATGACCTGCTCCGTAATGCCCGCATCTTTCGGCAGGCCGGGGCCGGGGGAGATAATAATCCCCTTGTATTTTTTTTCACGGATTCCTTCGATTGTGATCTTGTCGTTGCGGATGACCTCGACCTCTGCATCAAGGTTTTTCAGCAGCTGATAGACGTTGTAGGTGAAGGAGTCATAGTTGTCAAGCAAAAGCAGCATTGTTCTCCACCTCCTCTACCACCTCGAAGAGGGCCTTTGCCTTTTGCAGGATCTCGAGATATTCACTCTCCGGTACGGAGTCCTTGACAATGCCCGCGCCGGATTGGATGATTGCGGTATCATCGTTCTCAATGCACATGGTGCGCAGCGTAATGCACATATCCATGTTGCCGCGGAAATCCATATAGCCCACGGTCCCTGCGTAGAAGCCGCGTGCTTCCGGCTCAAGCTCATGAATGATCTCCATGGCGCGCAGCTTCGGCGCGCCGCTGACCGTTCCGGCAGGAAAGGTGGCACGCAGGACATCCATCGGCGCATAAGCCGGATCAATGGTCCCGACGACGCTGCTGACCATATGCGAGACGTGGGAGAAGCGCTCTACTGCCATGAGCTTCGGCACACGTACGGTGCCGGGGACGCTGATGCGTCCAAGGTCGTTGCGTGCGAGATCGACGAGCATTGCGTGCTCGGCACACTCCTTTGCATCAGACAGCAGATCTGCTGCCAGCCGCGCATCTTCTTCGTCGTTCTTTCCTCTTTTGCGCGTACCTGCGATAGGGTAGGTATAGACGGTGCTGCCGGAGACCTTGATGAGCATCTCTGGTGATGCGCCGACCAGTTTTACTGCGCCGAAGTTGTAGTAGAACATGTAGGGCGAGGGATTGACCTGCCGCAGACGCCGATAAAAGAGAAAAGCGGGACGCGTGATTTTCTCGCGGAAGCGGAAGGACGGCACTGCCTGAAAAACATCGCCGGCATAGATATGCTCTTTGACTGTGTTGATCGTATCGAGGAACTCTTTTGGTGCGGCTCCGTAGCGCGACATAAAGTCAACGGGAGCCGTTCTCTTTGCCTGCGGTGCAGAAGGAGGGGAGAATGGGGCGGCAAGGCGCTCGCGCATTGCTGCGAGATGCTCTGCGACCACATCGTAGAGCTCCCCCGGATCGTCACCCTCCCGAATATCGGCGAGGTAGTGGAGGCGTGCACTGTTTCGCAGGGCATCATAAACGACGAGATAGCGGCACATCATGAACTGCCCGAGGAGCTGCTCGTTGCCGAGATGAACCCCGCGCACCCGGTCGAATGTTGCTGCCGTCTCGTAGGAGAAATATCCTGCAAGTCCGCCGTGCACCAGAGGAAGATGTTCTCCCGCTGCCGCGGCAGGAATAAAGCGGGCGGCATATTCCTTCATTGTCTCGTGCGGCGCGCCCGCAATGCTCTTCATGAGGCCATTCTCATTGATGAGCAGCTTGTCGGCAAATACCTGCACACGCACGAACGGCTCGCCGCCGATGAAGGAGTAGCGGCCGAACTGCTGCTGTGTCGTGTCCACGGACTCCATGATGTAGCCCTTTTTCTCGCCGACGAGCTTGTAGTAGATGGATACGGGCGTATCGAGGTCCATTGTCAGCTCTGTGGAGACCGTGATCAGATTTGCTGTCTTTGCAGACGCGATAAAGTCTTCTTTGCGCGGCGTCAGTTTCATCCGTTGATCTCCATGACGACGTCGCGTTCATTTCGGCCGAGCACCCAGCCGAGCACTTTGAGTTCCGCATAGAGCATCTGCTGCTGCTCGCGGTTGTTCTCTCTGCTGAACTTGAGCTGCTTATACTGCTGGCGGCCGAGATTGTAGCGGGCGAGGATCTCGGCCTCGCGGCGCATTTTGTGGCGGCCGCCTGCGTGCATGCGCACGAGCTCCTCGACCTCGGCCTCGCCATAGGTTGGAGGCGGGGGAGGTGCAGCCATCTGGCGAACGAGGTCGGTAATCTCGCTGTCGTTCATGGTCATAACTATCTTCCTTTTCTACTTCTACTAAATAGATACGGTTTGCGGATATCGTTTCTAGGTCGATGGAATACGCGCCTCTAAGTAGCGGATCATCGACTCTGCAACATGCTTTGCATCCTTGACAACCTGCACGACGTTCCAGGGACCGAGTACGACATCACCTGCAGAGAATACGCCATCACGCCCGGTCATACCGTTCTCATCGACCACGACCAAGCCCTTTTCATTGAGCTTGATGCCGGTGGTAGTGCGTACAATTTTATCTTTTGCCGCCTGGCTTGCTGCAATGACTGTGCTGTCTGCGGGGATGAGATAGGGCTCGCCCTCGCTGATGAGGTTCTGCTCCTCGTCAAAGACGCGGTCGTACATCATCGGTCCCTCGGGGGTAACGGAGTGGATGCCCTTGGCATACTGAATTTCGCAGCCGTCCATCAGAGCGTATTCGAGCTCACGTTCACTTGCGGAGATGCCGTTGCGCCGTGCATAGATTGTTACGTAGCGGCTTCCCTTACGAATCGCCGTGCGTGCGACATCCATCGCGGAGTTGCCTGAGCCGATAACGGCAACGCGGTCGCCGAGTCGGTAGACATCGGGGTTCTTGAGGTAGTTGACCGCATAGTGGCAGTTGCCGAGAGTCTCGCCATGGATGCCCAGGCTTTTTGCCCGCCATGCGCCCGTTCCTATAAAGATGGCCTCATAGCCGTCGCGGAAGAGGTCGTCCACGCTGAGCGCTCCGCCGATGGTTGTATTTGGGCGGATGTGGATGCCGAGCGTCAGAAGCTTCTCGGCATAGCGGTCAATCGTCGAAGGGGGCAGACGGAAATCCGGAATGCCGTAGCGTAGCATGCCGCCGATCTTCTGCATGCGCTCGAAGATGGTGACACCGTAGCCCTCCTGCGCCAGTTTGACTGCGACAACAATGCCCGCAGGCCCTGCACCGATGACTGCAACATTATGCCCGTTGTATGACTTTCGCGTCAGTACAAGCTTGTCGAGATAGGTCTCTGAGATGTAGTGTTCAATGCTCGAGATCTGAATCGGTGCGCCGCGGCGTCCTTGAATACAGTTGCCCTCACACTGGGCGTCATGGTCACAGACAAGGGAGCAAAAAACACTCATCGGGTTATTGTCATAGAGCATCGCGCCTGCCTCGTTGATCTTTCCGTCGAGGAAGAGGCGGATCATTTCCGGGACATTGGTCTGCACGGGGCATCCCTTGATGCGGCACAGAGGCTTCTTGCACTGGAGACAGCGCCGCGCCTCATTGATAACGTGAACAGCCATAACAGATGGCTCCTTTCGTCTTTGCTTCTCAAAAAATTGTATACACAGAAATAATTATAACACATTTCAATCGGTCTGTCATAGGGCGTATTTAAAGAAAAGACATTGTAACTGCATATGATCTTCCTGCCTGTGGATGTGTTTCTGTTTATATAAGGAATTGTATATGCGGAAGCCGTTGATGCCGCGTTCCTTTCACCATACGAGAATTGTTAGACAATACGAATATTTATCATTATTACCAATATGGGACTTTGTAGAGAAAAGACTTGTTAATGTTGAAGATATATGATAAATTAATTAACATCCTTAGAATTATAGGAAAGTATTTTGGGAAAGTATTTTTGGGAAAAGGAGCGCAATCATATGCAGTTTAAATCCATTCGGACCAAGCTTCTCGCATCTGTATTGCCGGTTATGCTCGTCGGTTTTCTTGTATTCTTTGCTGTGAGCTATAAGATGGCGAGCAATATGCTGGTGCGGAATGCAGACACAATTGGCACAGGGGTTGGAAAACAAGCCGCGCTGGAGGTGCAGCGTGTTTTTGAGACCAATGAAGTCCACCTTCAAATCCTGGCACGGAATGAGGCAATCCTCCACGGAGACCGTGCTGCGAAGGCTGCGGCACTGCAGGATGTGAAACAGAATACCGAGGTGTTCTCGAATCTTGCATACCTCGATATTAACGGCATCGGGTTTGATGTGGACGGCAATGAAGCCAACCGCGCGGACCGCGATTATTTTAAAAAGGCCGTCCAGACCAAAGCATCGGTCATTTCCGAGCCGGTGATCTCCTCAGTTACCGGAAAGGTCGTTAGCGTGATTGCCGTTCCGGTGAAGGAAAACGGCGCTGTTGTTGGTGTCGTTGCAGGTACGCTCGGGCTGTCGCGTTTTGATGATATTCTCTCGAAGATCGCGGCTTATCAGACGGGGCAGCTTGTCGTTATGGACGAGACGGGTATCGTCATCATTCATCCGAATGAGCCGGCACAGATCGGAAAACTCGATTTCAGCAAGGAGGTATCGAGTGTTAAGATCTCGATGAGCCTCGTAGATGCATTTAAATCGGTAATAGATAAGGATGCACCTGCACTTGCACACTATGAACGCGAGTCCGGTGAGGCAATGACGGGAATTCTGGTTCCGATTCATCTCGACGGACGCCGCTGGGTTGTTATGTCAGAGGCAGCCGACAGTGAGATCCTTGCGGATGCGCACGATCTTCTTCTTGTACTCGCGGGTCTGACGATTGTCATCCTGCTCATCATCTCGGCGGTTATATTCTTCATATCGAACAGTTTTGCAGCAAACATCCAGAAGGCTGTCCATGCCTGTGAGATTATCAACAGCGGAGATCTGCGGGACCGCCCGAAGGCAATCTCCTCGCAGGATGAAATGGGCCAGCTCTCGGACGGGCTGATTCAGATGCGCCAGACGCTCAACAAGCTGATCAAGGCAATCCAGTCGAATGCAACAGAGCTCTCGACATCGGCAGAGGGACTCACAGAGGCCTCCCAGCAGTCCGCTGAGGCATCGAATCATGTCGCTATGTCGATTACAGAGATCGCTGAAGGCGTCGAACGTCAGTCGGAGGCTTCCAACTCGGTGGCGCATGCCGCAGCATCCATCTCCAACCATGCAGCGGATATGTCGAAGAAGGCCGGTGTTGTCGCCGAGGTCACAAACAATACGGTAGACCGTGTTCGTGAGGGCCGCCGCTCCATTGATGAAGTTGTCAGCTATATGGAGCAGATCAAGACGGGCTCCGAGACAGTCGATGCCGCGATCTCGGCTCTCGGCAAGAGCTCCGAGGAAATCAGCCACAGTGTTGAGGTCATCGGCAGCATCGCTGAGCAAACAAATCTGCTCGCGCTCAATGCAGCGATCGAAGCAGCGCGTGCCGGCGAGCATGGACGCGGCTTTGCCGTCGTCGCCGAAGAGGTGCGCAAACTCGCCGAGGAATCGGGAGAGTTCTCAAAGAGGATCTCGCAGACCATGCAGTCGGTGCAGGCGGATATGGAGCGTGCTGTTGAGGCAGGCAAACGCGGCAGCGAATATGTTGGGCACGGCCTCACATCGGTTCGCACGGCGGACGGTGTCTTCCAGTCCATTTCGGAGGCAATTCAGCAGCTTGGTGATGGGGTAAAGGGCATTACCTCCGGCATTCAGGAGATGGAGTCCGAAACCCAGACGGTCCGCGCGCAGATCGAGGAGATTCAGAAGGTCAGCACGGGCAATGCGGACAGCGCACAGAATGTGTCCGCAGCTACGGAAGAGCAGTCGGCCTCCATGGAGGAGATTGCTGCAGCAACACGCCGTCTCTCGAACCTTGCAGACGAACTTGCGGATGAGACGAAAAAGTTTAAGCTGTAAACCAATAGAAAATACCAGGAAGGGTCACTGCTCTTGCAGTGACCCTTTTCCTGTTGTATGATAGGAGACAGATATAAGGAGGCGTTGTTATGGGAAAAGCGATGATTATCGGTGCGGGCGGCGTTGCGAGCGTCGCCGTGCATAAATGCTGCCAGAACCCGGAGGTGTTCGAGGAGATCCTCATTGCCTCGCGCACGAAGTCGAAATGCGATGCACTGAAGGCGAAGCTGGACGGCGGCAGGACGAAGATTCAGACCGCTGCAGTGGATGCAGACGATGTTCCGGCGCTGACTGCGCTCATCCGAGTATTCCAGCCGGATGTGGTGCTCAATCTCGCACTCCCGTATCAAGATCTGCACGTCATGGAAGCATGCCTTGCGGCGGGCGTGCACTATGTGGATACAGCGAACTATGAGCCGGAGGACACGGCGAAGTTCGAGTACAGCTGGCAGTGGGCGTATGCTGACCGCTTCCGCGAGGCAGGGCTTACTGCGCTTCTCGGTTCAGGCTTTGATCCCGGCGTGACGGGCGTATTCAGTGCCTATGCGATGAAGCATGAGTTTGATGAAATCAACTACATCGACATCCTTGACTGCAACGGCGGCGACCACGGCTATCCGTTTGCAACAAACTTCAACCCTGAGATCAACATCCGCGAGGTTTCGGCGAAGGGCAGCTACTGGGAGAATGGTGCATGGGTCGAAACAGAGCCGATGGAGATCAAGCGCGTCTATGATTTTGCAGAGGTTGGACCAAAGGATATGTACCTCCTCCATCACGAGGAGCTTGAGTCGCTCGCGAAAAACATCAAGGGGATTAAGCGGATTCGCTTCTTTATGACGTTTGGTGAGAGCTATCTGACGCATCTGCGCTGCCTGGAGAATGTCGGGATGACCTCGATCGAACCGATCGACTTTGAGGGACACAAGATCATCCCGCTCCAGTTCCTGAAGGCAGTGCTGCCGGATCCGGCAAGCCTTGGTCCGCGTACGAAGGGCAAGACGAACATCGGCTGCATCTTCCGCGGGAAGAAGGACGGCAGGGACAAGAATTACTATCTCTACAATGTCTGCGACCATGAGAAATGCTATGCCGAGGTTGGTTCCCAGGCAGTTGCCTACACAACTGGTGTGCCTGCGATGATCGGGGCGATGATGGTAATGACGGGCAAATGGCGACGTCCGGGTGTGTTCAATGTCGAGGAGTTTGACCCGGATCCGTTTATGGATGCGCTGAATGTCTGGGGACTGCCGTGGCAGGAAAGCCACAGCCCCGTATTGGTGGACTGATGGCGGTGTGTACCGAATGGCGGCCGGAGTGGGATGAGGTTCCGACCCCCTCCTATCTCGTCTATGAGGAATTGCTTGAGAAAAATCTGCGGATCCTTGCGGATGTTGCAGAGGCTACGGGAGCGAAGGTGCTCCTTGCGCAGAAATGCTTTTCCATGTATCACTACTATCCGCTGATCGGCCGCTATCTCTCGGGCACGACGGCGAGCGGCCTCTATGAGGCACGCCTCTCACAGGAGGAGATGGGCAAGGAGAACCATGTCTTCAAACCTGCCTATGACGAGGATGAAGTGCATCGCCTCGCGGCGATCTGCGACCACATTATCTTCAACTCTTTTGCTCAGTGGGAACGTTTTGGTGCGATGGCACGTGCGGCGGGCGCATCCTGCGGCATGCGCATCAACCCTGAGCGCTCGACGCAGGAGCATGCGATCTACGATCCCTGCGCGCCCTGCTCTCGTCTTGGCGTAAAGATTGCAGATTTCCGCGAGGATCTGCTCGAGGGGTTGGATGGACTGCATTTTCATACGCTCTGCGAGCAGGGGGCGGATGCCCTCGAGGTGACGCTTGCAGCCGTAGAGGAGAAATTTGGCAGGTATCTCCATGGGATGAAGTGGCTGAACTTTGGAGGCGGACACCATATTACGCGCGCGGGCTACGATATCTCTCTTCTCAAGCGGCTGATCCGGCATGTCCAGGACACCTACGATGTCGCGGTCTATCTCGAGCCGGGTGAGGCGGTTGCACTTAATGCGGGCTTCCTCACAGCAGAGGTGCTCGATGTGCAGGCGGATGGGAATGTGATATTGAATACGTCCGCTGCCTGCCATATGCCCGATGTCATTGAGATGCCCTACCGCCCGCCCGTGGTCGGTGCAGGTGAAGCAGGGGAGAAGCCATATGCTTATACGCTTGCAGGTCCGACCTGTCTTGCAGGTGATACCATTGGCACATATTCCTTCGATGCACCGCTTGCCGTGGGGAATCGTGTCGTCTTTGGCGATATGGCAATCTATACGATGGTAAAGAACAATACATTCAACGGCATGCCCCTGCCGTATATCATTGCCGTTTCACCAAATGGAGAATGGGAGATTGTACGCGAATTCGACTACGATGACTTTAAAATGAGACTCTGAACAGGGAAAAGAACCGCTGTGACGGCGGTTCTTTTCTTTTTTCTTAAAGATAAATAAAATTTATTGATCTTTAATTTATACTTATTGATGATCGGTCTATAATAATAGAAGCAGAAAGGAGCGGATATGATGAAGGGGAAAGAACATGCGGCACTCAGCCGCAGAAATTTTCTAAAGGGGAGCGCACTCACGCTTGGCGGCCTTGTAGCGGCACCGGCACTGCTCACGGGATGCGGTGCGAATCCGAACGATCACCTCATTCCGCCAAAGGAGCCTGCAGCACCGCCTCCGCCGCCTGCATGGCTGGGGACGGCACCTGAAATTCCGGAGAAGAAGATTAAGGAGGAGCACAGTGCAGACATTGTCATCGTTGGTGCAGGCGTTGCGGGGCTGACTGCAGCGCGTGCGGCGTCGGAACACGGTGCATCTGTTCTCGTCATGGAACGCGGGAGCACATGGCAGTGCCGCAGCGGGCAGTATGGGACAATCGGCAACCGCTATCAGCGGGAACTTGGCATTACGTTTGACAAAAATGCGGCGATTCTCGAGAACATGAAGCAAATGGGCTACCGGTGCGATCAGCGTATGTGGAACTATTGGGCAGAACACAGCGGACCGGACTTTGACTGGATGCTCGACCTCGCGCCCGCCGTTCATGTGATGAAGGAGACGGATACGGAGCTTGATCGCTCGAAAATCAATCTCATGATGATGCACTATCCGCTCCCCGCCGGTTACGACCGTGGTACAGAGAACAGCCCGACCTATCCGACGGTCATGACCCTCCTGCCGAGTCAGGAGCCGCTGCTGACTCTCGTCTATGAAAAATGCCTTGCACAGGGCTGTAAATTCATCTATGCGACGCGTGCGAAGAAGCTCATCCGCGAGGGTGATGCCGGGCGTGTGACGGCGGTGATCGGAGAGGACATATACGGGAACTTCGTGAAATGTACGGCACGCAAGGCGGTGATTCTTGCCACGGGGGACTACGGCAATAACAGAGAGATGATGTCCTACTTTGTGCCGTGGGCAGTTGACTATCTGAACGTATTCCCGAATCGTGACGCGTGGGATAACCCGACGAACACGGGAGATGGGCATGTGATGGCGGCTTGGATCGGCGCCAAAATTGAGGACGGTCCGCACGCGCCGATGATTCATACGCTCGGCGGACCGCTCGGCGTGGATGCCTATCTCCTGCTGAACGATGACGGCAAACGTTTTGTCAATGAGGATATCGGTGGTCAGCAGCTTTCCTGCGCGATCTATCGGCAGCGCGGTGACTACGCATGGCAGATCTTTGATAACAACTGGCCGGAGCAGCTTGGTGCGATGGGCGTTTCACACGGGAGCGTGAACCATTGCGTTCCAGCCGCCGCGAATCCGAAGCTGCCGCCGGACTGTCAGTGGTCAATCGGGCGAACGTCCTATACCTCGCGTGAGGATCTGGATGCGGTGCCGGGGCTCATCAAGGCGAATACGCTCGCAGAGCTCGCTGCGGCGCTTGCACCGGATCGTCCTGCCGTTCGGCAGACGATTCTTGCGGAGATTGCGCGCTACAATGAGCTGGCACGTGCCCATAACGATGCGGACTTCGGCAAGGCTGCGAAGCGTCTCTTTCCGATAGAGAAGGCGCCGTTCTATGCAGGCAAGATGCTCGGCGGTGCGCTGCTCGTGAATATGGGCGGGCTGACAGTAAATCCGGAGGACGGCAATGTGCTCGATCGGAAATACAACGGTATCCCGGGCCTCTATGCGATCGGCAATACCCAGGGCGGACGCTTCGTCGGGGATTATCCCGTCGTGACGGCGGGGGTCAGTCATGCATTTGCACTCGTCTACGGGCGTCTTGTTGGCAATGTTACAGCACAGCTTTGAGGAGGGAGAACGATGAACCCGTTTCGTAAGATCAAAGAGCCGCGTGTGCTGCTGCCTCTCATCATGCTCATTGCTGCGGCTGGATTCTGCGGATTCGCCATTCTCTCGCGGATCAGCGCAAACCCCGCGTTCTGCGTCAGCTGTCACAATATGCAGCCTGAGTACGACAGCTATGTGCAGGGCGATCTTCTCGCGAGAAAGCATGCCGACGCGGGTGTGACCTGCCATGACTGTCACGAACCGACTATGCTGCAGCAGATGAATGAGGGCTGGCTCTTTGTCACGGGGAACTATGAGAACCCGATGCCGCAGTACGGCTATACAAATGCGCAGTGTCTCTCCTGTCACCCGATCGGTGAGATCAAGGCGGCAACGGCACACTACGGCAAGGAGAACCCGCACGATCCCGTACATCTCGCAGGCAATGAAAATCCGCAGAACTGCATGGACTGCCACAGCATGCACCATTCGCAGTCTACGAAGAAGTGTACAAAGTGTCATGATGTCAGCTGGCAGCTCGACGCAAGCTGGGAAAAGTAACGCATGGCTCGTGACTTTTTGATTCTCTCAGCAACTAAATAAAAATAGTTATTAAAAAATATAAATTTCTGTTGACAAGAAAAATCTCCTGTGCTATTATTAACCCACAATAAGGACATATGCAATCGTTCGAAGCGAGAGCGGTTGGTTTTAGTACAAAAGGAGGATATTCAATGTCACTCATCAACAAGGAAATCAGTGATTTTAAGGTAGACGCGTTCCGGAAGAAGGCGGGCGCAGCACAGGGCGAGTTTGTTCAGTACACGAAGGCCGATCTCAAGGGCAAGTGGAGCGTGTTCTTCTTCTATCCGGCGGACTTCACGTTTGTCTGCCCGACGGAG
>CAUQVG010000037.1:0-15282 GCA_963521685.1 uncultured Selenomonas sp. | reverse complement strand
CGGAGGATGCGGAGAAGGAGGACGAGGAGAGCGCCGTCCTGCCGCCGATGAAGAAGGGCGACCATACGGACTATATATCGGCGGAGATGGGCACAAGGCAGACGAAGCCGCCGACGCGCTTTACTCCCGCAACCCTGCTCCAGGGCATGAAGGAAATCCACAAATACGTGAAGGATGAGGCGGCGAAGAAGATGCTGCGCGATGTCTCCGGCATTGGGACGGAGGCGACGCGTGCGAGCATCATTGAGGACCTCATCCAGCGGAAATTCCTCCATGCCGCAGGCAAGAAGAAGGTGCTGACGCCGACGGCGGAGGCCTATCTCCTCATCGACGCGCTCCCCGATGCAATGACCTATCCGGATGCGACGGCGGTCTGGGAGGACCGCCTGCACTCAATGGCAGAGGGAGAGGGAACGCCTGAGGAGTTCCTCGCAGGGCAGGCTGCGTTCGCACGCGATCTCTGCAATGCGGCGCATACGGCGAAGATTGGCGGAGGCGAGGGCATCCCGTGTCCTGCCTGCGGGCACGGCGTCATGCTGAAGCGCAAGGGGAAACACGGCGACTTCTGGGGATGCTCCGCATTCCCGCAGTGCCGGATGACCGCGAACGATGCAAACGGCAAACCGGATTTTGCCGGGCGCCGTGTTCCGCCCGGCCCGGGAGGAGTGCCGCAGCGGGGCGGCACATCTGCGCCTGCGGGGACGGCGCGGCGCAGCTATACGCCGACCGCAGATGAGCAGGCTGAGATGGATGCGCTGTTTTTTGGAGACTGATATGACGACATTTACATCGCTCGGCGTTCCCGCGCCGCTTGCGGAGGCGCTTGCAAAGCGCGGCATCGCGGCGCCGACGGAGATACAGGAGGCGTTCATTCCGGCCGCGCGGGCGGGGGAGAACCTGATCGGCGAGGCCCCGACGGGGACGGGCAAGACGCTCGCCTATCTCCTGCCCCTCATGGAGCGTATGGATCCCGCTGCGCGCACCGTACAGGCCGTCATTCTCGCGCCGACGCATGAACTTGCTGTGCAGATCGCGGGTGTTGCACGCGATCTCGTGCAGGATGCCGGGCTGTCTCTCACGGTGCAGGCGCTCATCGGCGGGGCAAACATCAAGCGGCAGATCGAGCAGCTCAAGAAGAAGCCTGCCGTCATCGCCGGATCAGCACCGCGCATTTTGGAACTGAACCGCCTCGGCAAGCTGAAGCTCGCAGGGGTAAAGATGCTCGTCCTGGACGAGTTCGACCGACTTCTCAGCAAGCAGCATCTCGATGAGGTGCGCGCGCTGATCCGCCTCCTGCCCGTAGAGCGCCAGGCACTTCTCCTCTCTGCCACGGCCGGGACAGCTGCGGTGCGCACGGCAGAGAGCCTTTTTACTCCGCGCCTTATCCGCGCGGAGGGCCAGCAGGACACCTGTGAAAATTACTATCATATTGCAGCATTTCGTGATAAAATAAAGGCGGTGCAGAAGCTGACGCACCGCCTGCCAATCCGGCGGGGGCTCATCTTTGTCGGACGCAGCTTCGATGCGGCGCATGCCGTGGAGAAACTGCGCTACGAGGGGATCAAGGCAGCTGCCCTGCTCGGGCAGGAGCGCCGGGATCAGCGGCGCGCGGCTCTTGATGCCATCCGTGCGGGCCGCGCCGAACTCCTCATCGCAACCGATCTTGCCGCACGCGGGCTGGACATCGAGGACGTGGACTATGTCATCAATCTCGATCTGCCTGAGGACGTGCGCACCTATCGCCACCGCGCGGGCCGAACCGCACGTGCGGGAAAGGCAGGGGCGGTCATCTCTCTCGTTGATCCGAAGGAGACGGATAAGCTCAAGACCCTTGCTGCACGCATGGAGATCGAGCTCTCCCGCCTCCCGCGCGCCTGAGAGCCCTGCAGGCATTACACACGGGGAACTCCGCTGCAGCAGACCTCAGCAGTTCCCCACACTTCCCGAAGGAGGACGTATTTCGTGGACATATTGCCCACATTGCTGGACTTACTGCTCGTTGCATTCTTAATTTTTATGAACGGTTTCTTTGTTGCGGCAGAGTTCTGCTGCGTGAAGATACGCACCTCACGCCTTGAGACTCTCATCGCGGAGGGGAGCAGCCGCGCGCGGTACGCCAAACAGCTCACGGATCACCTGGACTACTCCCTGTCGGTGACGCAGTTCGGCATCACGCTTGCCTCGCTCGGTCTCGGCTGGGTTGGCGAGCCGCTCATCGCCATGTTCATCCTGCCGCTCACACAGGCAGCAGGCCTGCCAGATGAGGTCGGACATACCGCCGCTCTTGCGGTTGCCTTTACGATCCTCACCTCGATGCATATCGTGCTCGGAGAACTCACACCGAAATCCATGGCGATTGCCAACGTCGAGCGCATCATCCTCGCGATATCGTTCCCCATGGTCCTTTTCAGCCGTATCATGCGCCCCTTTGTCTGGATTTTGAACACGGTGGCGAACTACATCAGCCGCCGGCTCGGCTATGATGTGAAGGGCGAGAACGAGGACGCGCACACGGAGGAGGAAATCCGCCTCCTGATGAAGGAGAGCTACCGGCAGGGGCTGATCAACAGCACCGAGGCGGACTTCGTTGACAATGTTTTTTCGTTCACGGAGCTGAATGCACGTGAGATCATGGTGCCGCGCACGGATATGATCTGCCTCTACCTCGACGATACGCCTGCCGAGCGCATCAAGACCATCCTCGAGGAGAAGCAGACGCGTTACCCGGTCTGTTACGAGGACAAGGACCACATCATCGGATTCATCCACGTCAAGGATCTTCTGCCGCCGCTGATCCGCGGCGAACACTTGAATCTGCGCCGCTACATCCGCAAGGCGCTCGTTGTTCCCGAGAGTATGGACGGCAGCGTGCTCCTGCGCACGATGCAGGAGCAGGGATCACAGCTGGCGATTGTCGTGGACGAGTACGGCGGTACGGCAGGCATGGTGACGGTTGAGGACATCATCGAGCAAATTGTCGGCGATATCCGCGATGAGTTCGATGAGGAGCGCGAGAGTGTAGAGTGGCGTGCCGGAGACATCTGCTCGATCGATGCAAAGCTTCTGCTTGAGGAGGTTGCTGATCTTCTCGGTGTGCGCATTGAGGATGAGGACGTGGACAGCATCGGCGGCTGGCTCTACGACCAGCTGGGCGAGGCGCCGCGCATCGGGCATATGGCTGCGCATGCGGGGACACTGCTGTACGTCGAGGAGATTGACGGCATGCGCATTACGCGCGTGCTTGTGCATCTGCCGCATACGGTTTCGGAGGAACAGGAAACGCCTGCTGCGGCGGAGGAGGAATAGAGATGTCGTTCGATCCGGTCCTATATGATGAGATCATTTCTGCCTTTGCGGTGGATACGGAGCATCTGCGTCAGACTGCAGCGGACTTTCGCCAGGATATGCGGCTCGGGCTTGCCGGTTCCCCCGACTCCTCCCTGCGCATGCTGCCGTCCTATCTCGGCCTGCCGACCGGAGAGGAGCGCGGCGATTACCTCGCGCTTGATTTCGGCGGGACGAATGTGCGTGTCTTTCTCTATCGTCTTGAGGGAAAGGGCTGCTATGAGATTCTCTCGAGTGCCGCAAAACCGCTGAAGGTCGACGGCGTTTACGACTTCATCGGTGCGGAGGCGACCGGCGAGGAGATGTTTGACTTCCTCGCGGGACTCGTTGACGAGGTGCTCGGCGGCGACCATGAGACGCCGTATCTCCTCGGACATACCTTCTCCTTCCCGTCGGCTCAGACGAATATCAACGATGCGCGCCTCATCATCTGGACGAAGGAGTTTGCGGCAAAGGGAGTCGAGGGCGAGATCGTGAACGATCTGCTGCGGGCGGCGCTCGTGCGCCGGGGGCTGTCCAATGTTGTCCCGAACTCCGTCATCAATGATACGGTTGCCGTCCTGCTCTCGGCCGCTTATGTTTACGGGGATATCTCCATCGGTGCCATCTATGCGACGGGGCACAACACCTGCTATCTCGAGCCCTATATCGGAACGGCACAGCCGCCGATGATCCTCAACATGGAGTCAGGCGGCTTTTGCAAGCTCGTTCCGAATCGGTTCGACGCTGCGCTCGATGCGGCATCGGAGAAAAAGGGGGAGCAGCGCCTTGAGAAGATGGTTGCCGGCCGCTACATGGGCGAGCTCTTCGGTATGGCGCTCGCGGAGCTCATGGGCACGCCGGAGCGCAGATACGAGTTTACGAGCATTGATCTCTCCCGCATGCTCGAGGACGCGGGGGCGACGGCGCAGGCGGCTGCAACTATTGTTGAGACGATGACGGGGCAGATGATCTCTGTTGCGGATGCTGTGCGTGTCCGCGGCCTTGCGGAAGCGATTGCTGTGCGCTCTGTACGCCTCATTGCGGCGACCTTCGCCGGGACGCTGTGGCAGACCAGCGGGAGCGGAGCGATCCGGCAGCAGCATATTGCGGTCGAGGGCTCCGTGTATGAGAAGATGCCGCATGTCAAGGAAAATATGATGCGCGCCTTCTCGGAACTGCTCGGCGAAGATGCGCCGAAGGTTGATACCATCCTTGCGGTCGGTGGTTCGGGACTCGGTGCTGCGCTTGCAGCCGCAATGACGGAGCGCGGCTGATTCGCCGTCCGGCGGCTTCGCAGCACACACATCTGCGGGGATATGTGAAATTCTCTTGCCTCTGCGGCGCTCTCTGTGCTATGATAACAAAATATACATATTGGCGAAGGAAGGGACTTTTTCTTGCTCACGATTTTAATGGTACTTGATGCAATCGTTGCGATCATTCTCATTGCTTCCGTACTCGGACAGGAGGCGAAGTCTGCCGGCATGGGCGGGCTGGACGGCGGCGGGGACACGGTGTTCTCGGGCAAGGCGCGCGGAATGGATGCGCTGCTCGCGCGGGTGACCGTTGTGTTCGCGATTCTGTTCGGCGTGATTACAATTGTGATTGCGCGGATGTCGAGCTGATCTGAATAGGGACAATCCCTGTTGCCGCCTGTGCGGGGCAGGGATTTTTTAAGGCGGGAAACTGCGTTTTCCGTGAGAGGAGGAGTCGCTGTGCACTTGCAGGGGGCGGAGCCGTTTTTGCTTCCGGGAGGACGGCACGGCGTGCTTCTTATTCACGGATTTACGGGACTTCCGGCGGAGCTGCGCCTGCTCGGGGAGCATTTGAACGCGCAGGGATTTACTGTACTCGCAATACGGCTTGCCGGACATGGGACGACGGTCGAGGATCTCAGCCGTATGGAGCATGAGGACTGGATGGACTCCGTGCGTGACGGCTATGCGATCCTCAGCGGCGCATGCGAGTGTGTTTCTGCTGTCGGACATTCGATGGGTGCTGTCATGGCCATGCTTCTGTCGGTCGAGGCGGAGCTCGCGCATGTTGTGAGTCTCTGCGCACCTGTGATGATTGCACCGGAGCAGGGGGTCGAGCATCTGCCGACGCGCGAGGCCTGCACGGACCGCTACGTGCCGAAGGCACGGCGCAAGCTGCGCGATGTGCCGTGCGGCGCGAACAATACCTATCGGCGCATGCCGCTTGTCTCCATCCACGAGGTGATGGATGTCATCGCGATCCTCTGCAGGGAGATTGCGCGGGTGACGGCTCCTATTCTGATCGTGCACGGTGCGCGGGACCATACGGCAGACCCGAAGAGCGCAGACTATCTTTATGAGAACGTCCGGAGCAGGAGACGCGAGAAATTTATCCTGCCGGACGCGGGTCATCTGCTCCCGCTCGATGCCGGTGTTCGGGAGCTTGTATTTGAACGGACGGCAGCATTTTTGCTGGAGGATGCTGCACAGGAAAGAACATTGTAGGAACGGAAAAAAGAGGAAATTATGGAACAGGAACAATTGGATAGCGTAAAAGAGAGAATTCACGCCTTTATGCGGGAGGATGCCTATCGCCCGCTGCCGGAGGCGGAGGTACTCACGGGGCTCGGCCTTTCTGCAGAGGAGGAGCCGCTTCTTTCGTCTGCGCTCGCTGCGCTGGAGGAGGAGGGCGTGATCATTCGCAACCGCAGCGGCCTCTACGGTCTGCCGAGCCGCATGAATCTCGTTGTGGGGCGTCTCTCCATGTCGCCGAAGGGGTTCGGCTTCATCATCCCCGATGTGCGTGCGACGGAGGAGGAGTCGGATGTATTCGTGCCGGGCAGCGCACTTGCAACGGCGATGCACGGGGACCGTGTCGTGGCCCGCGTCACGCCCTCGGAGATGCCGGGACGCGCGCGTGAGGGCGAGATCATCCGCATCCTTGTACGCGCAAATACGCATATTGTGGGTACATTCGAGCGCAGCAAGGCGTTCGGCTTCGTCACGCCCGACAGCGCGAAGATCGGGCGTGACATCTTTGTGATGAAAAAGGACTTCGGCGGAGCCGTGACGGGCAGCAAGGTTGTCGTCGAGATTACGAAGTGGCCCGAGGCGCGCCGAAGCGCTGAAGGGCGCGTCGTTGAGGTGCTCGGCAAGACGGGGGATCCCGGTGTCGATGTGCTTGCTGTCATGCGTGCCTACGATCTTGACGAGCATTTTCCTCCAGCGGTTCAGGAGGCCGCCGCACGCTGCCCGAAGAATCCGCTGCCCGCGGAGTATGAGGGGCGGCGCGACCGCCGTGATTTCCCCATCGTCACGATCGACGGCGAGGATACGAAGGACATTGACGACGGCATCTATGCCTATGAGAAGGACGGCGGCTTCTTCCTCGGTGTCTACATCGCCGATGTCAGTCACTATGTCCGCGCGGGCGAACCTCTGGACGCTGAGGCGGCACGGCGCGGAACGAGCGTCTATCTCGTCGACCGGGTCATCCCGATGCTGCCGCGGGAACTGTCGAACGGCATCTGCAGCCTGAACGAGGGCGTCGACCGTCTCTCCATGGCGTGCGAGATGGAGATCAGCCCGGACGGGGAAGTCAAGAGCTACGAGATCGTGCCGTGCGTCATTCATGTGGCACGCCGTCTCACCTATACGCTTGTGAACAAGGTGCTCGCGGGGGAGGAGCCCTTCGCCTCGGACAATGCGGACGTCCGCCCGATGATGGAGACGCTGCGCCGTCTGCGCGATGCGCTGCGGGCAAAGCGGCATCGCCGCGGCTCCATCGATTTTGAACTTGCCGAGATCAAGGTGAAGCTGGATGCCGAGGGGCATCCTGCCGCGCTCGTGAAGCGCACGGGCTCGATCGGTGAATCCATCATTGAGGAGTGCATGCTGATCGCGAATGAGACGGTTGCACGCCATATGGAGCTGAAGGAGGAGCCGTTCATCTACCGCGTTCATGAGACGCCGAATACGGAGAAGATCGAACGTTTCCAGAGCCTCCTTGCTGCGCTCGGCCTCCGTCTGAACGTCGATGAGGACGGCAAGGTGCAGCCGCGTGACATCCAGCAGGTGCTTGACCGCGTCAAGGGAGCGCCGGAGGAGCGCATCATCGGTGCCGTGGCACTGCGCTCCATGCAGCAGGCGCGCTACGCAACCACGAGTCTTGGGCATTTTGGCCTGGCTGCGCGCTACTATACGCACTTTACCTCGCCGATTCGGCGCTATCCGGATCTACTCGTCCATCGTCTCCTGCGTGAGACATTTGCCACAGGGCATATCCCCGCGGAGAAGAGGGAGCGGCTGCGGGCTGTTCTCGGCGATGCGGCAGAGCATTCCTCCGCACGTGAGCGCATTGCCGTCGAGGCGGAACGCGAGACGACGGATATGAAGAAGATCGAGTATATGGCGCAGTTTGTCGGCGAGACATTCGAGGGCGTCATCAGCGGCGTCACGGCGTTCGGCATCTTTGTCGAACTGGAGAACGGCGTAGAGGGCCTCGTGCATGTCTCGACAATGGTGAACGACTATTACGGCTACATCGAGGAGCAGTTTGCGATGGTCGGCGAACGCACGGGCACGCGCTACCGCCTCGGCGACCCGGTGACCATCATTATCACACGTGCGGATGTGCAGGCGCGGACGCTGGACTTCGTGCTGAAGGATAACGGCGTCTATGAGCCGAATGCGGCCAAGCCTGCAAAAACAGGCACAAAGCCGCAGGCAGTACAGGAAAAGGCGGGCGAATCGCCGCGCCGCCGCCCGCGCAAAAAGAAGACCGCGCGCAAGGATGAGCCCATCATCGCCGCTGTGGAGGAAAGCCGCGGAGCACGGCGCAAAAAGACGCGCGGCGCCCATGGCACCGGCGGCAGGCATGTACAGCGCGAGGAGCGTGCGGCACGTGCTGCCGCGGCAAGTGTTCCGACAAAACCGCGTGCAGCGGTGCCTAAGGGCGACGGAGCAAAGCGCAGAGGGCGTCCCGAGCGGCCGGGGCAGGCGGCTGAACGCACCGGTCAGGGACAAGGGCGCGGACGCAGCAGAGGCGCGGAGCGTTCGGGGGAGGATCGCGATCCGCGCGACTACCACCGCGTCAAGGTGACGGGGCTGAACAGCGCTGTCTGGCCGGACCCGCCGGACTATCGCCCGCAAAGACCGACGCAGGAGCCTGCGGAGAAACCGCGCCGTGCGCCGCGTCCTGCGCGCCGCATGAACCGGAAGACCGAGGGCGGCACAGGGCACGCAGACTGAGGAAATACGATGGGAAAGAAGAACGAAAGCGTCAAGATTGCCTGCGAGAACCGCAAGGCGCGTCATGACTATTTCATCCATGAGACCTATGAGGCAGGCATGGAGCTCGTCGGGACGGAGGTCAAGTCCCTGCGCGCCGGGCGTGCGAATCTGCGCGACAGCTATGCCTACATCAAGAACGGGGAACTCTTCCTCGATCACATGCACATCAGCCCCTACGAGCAGGGTAATCAGTTCAACCACGACCCGCTGCGCGTGCGCCGCCTCCTCATGCACAAGGCGGAGATTCTGAAGCTATTCGGCAAGACGCGCGAGAAGGGCATGACGCTCGTCCCCCTGAAGGTCTACTTCAAACGCGGACGTGCAAAGCTGGAGCTTGCCCTCGCAAGCGGCAAGCACAACTATGACAAGCGGCAGACACTCAAGGCAAAGACCGCAAAACGCGAGGTGGAGCAGGCGCTCAAGGAGCGGCAGCGCAGCTGAGCGGGCAATAGGAGGATTTATGCAGGACAAGGAAGCATCGCCTGCGCTGCGGCGCGGGCTGAAGAACAGACATCTCCAGATGATCGCGCTCGGCGGAGCAATCGGGACGGGGCTTTTCTACGGCTCCGCTTCGACCATAGCGCTCGCGGGACCTGCGGTCATGCTCGCCTACCTCTTCGGCGGCGTCATGATCTTCTTCATCATGCGCATGCTTGGCGAAATGGCAGTTGATGAGCCGGTTTCCGGTTCGTTCAGCCACTATGCGGGCAAATACTGGGGAGATTTCCCGGGCTTCCTTTCCGGCTGGAACTACTGGTTCAACTACATCATCGTCTCCATGGCAGAACTTGCGGCGGTCGGCATCTACATGAATTTCTGGCTGCCCGATCTCCCGCAGTGGATCTCAGCACTCATCTGCCTTGCCGTCATCACGGCGCTCAACCTTACGAATGTGCGTGCGTACGGCGAGATGGAGTTCTGGATGGCGCTCGTGAAGATCACGGCAATCGTGCTCATGATCGGCCTCGGCGGCTGGCTGCTCGTTACAGGCGCGCCGTTCCCCGAGAATGTCAGCAACCTCTGGGAGCATGGCGGCTTCCTGCCGAACGGATGGTGGGGGTTCTTCCTCGGGACGGCCGTTGTCATGTTCTCGTTCGGCGGCATCGAGCTGATCGGCATCACGGCGGGCGAGGCGGAAGACCCGGACCGCACGATTCCGAAGGCAATCAACCAGGTCATTTGGCGCATTCTCATCTTCTACGTCGGTACGATGGCTGTGCTGATGGCACTCTGGCCGTGGAACGAGGTCGGCATGGAGGCGAGTCCATTCGTGCAGATCTTCCGCAACGTCGGCATTCCCGCTGCTGCGCATATTCTGAACTTCGTCGTGCTCACGGCTGCGATTTCGGTCTACAACTCCGCGATTTACAGCAACAGCCGCATGCTCTACGGGCTTGCCCAGCGCGGCGATGCGCCGCCAGTGCTCAAAAGTCTCTCGCGGCGCGGCGTGCCCGTGCTCGGCATCCTCATCTCTTCGGGCTTTACGCTCATTGTGGTCTTCCTGAACTACTTTTTCCCGGGGGATGCGTTCCTCTATCTGATTTCGATCGCAACCTGCGCAGCCGTTATCAGCTGGGTGACGATCGTCGTGACGCATCTGAAATTCCGCAGAAAAATGGAGAGTGAGGGCAAACCGATCAAGTTCCGCGCACCGTTTTATCCGTGGATCAACTATCTCTGCCTTGCCTTCCTCATCGGCGTTGTCGCCATGATGGCGCAGATTCCGGGGATGCAGCTTGCCGTACCGATCCTGCCTGTGTGGCTGATCGTTCTCTGGCTCGGTTACCGCTCCAAGCAGCGGCAGAAAAACAATAAATAAGACACAAAAAAGAGGCACCCGCATCCGGCGGGTGCCTCTTTCGCATGTATACCGGGCATTTTATTAGACAAGAAGAATTATTTATGATAAGATATGCAGTAAAATTTTTACAGAACGGAGGGATCTGATGATCTGCAAAGAATGCGGAGAGAAAATTGAAAGTCTGACGCGCATCTGTCCGCACTGCGGCGAGCGTGCACTCATCGATGACGAGCTTGATACATGGAGCTTTATTGCGGATCCGGCAGCAAAGCACAAGATGCCTCCTGAAATCCCGCTGAATGAACCGGATGCGGTGCCTGAGGATCCTGCGGAACAGATGGACGGACTGCAGCGGATGAAGGAATACTTCACCGAGCACAGCAGCCTCTATCAGGTCGTAGAGGATCTGGACTATATGGTGCAGGGCATCCATCGCCCGTCGTTTGGGCTGTGGATGTTCAGCGGCGGCCTCGCCGCGGCGCTGGTCTATTTTCCGCTTTCGCCCTTCCTGCCGCACTTCGTCTGGACGTATTACTTTGTGGTTTGGGGCGTAGTTACGGCCGTCGGCTTTCTCCATTCCGGTCGCCGCTATGAGCGCCGCATGGCTGAGTATGCGGTCCTTCGGCGAAACGCAGAGAATGATCTGCACGCGATGTACAACAACTGCAGCGGCTGCTTCCTCCCGCTTGCCTGGACCCCGCCGCCGCTTATCAACCGCATGATTGCGGCACTCCAGTCGGGAGAGGCCGCTTCGGTGGAGGAGTATATGGAACGGGAGCCGGGATGATGACTGCAAAGATTCAAATCAAGCGTATTTATGAGGCGGCAGATGCGGATGACGGATTCCGTGTACTGGTCGATCGCCTTTGGCCGCGCGGCATATCCAAGGAGCGTGCGGAACTCTCGGACTGGTGGAAGGACATTGCCCCGTCGCCGGAGCTGCGCACATGGTTCGGGCACAAGGAGGAGCGCTTTGCGGAGTTCGCCGAAAAATACCGTGCGGAGCTCTCGACCGGTACAGCTGCACCGATACATATGGTGACGGTGAGCGAACGTCTTACAGCAGGGGAGAACGTCACGCTGCTCTACGGAGCAAAGGACCCTAAGATCAACCAGGCGGTTGTTCTGCGCGACTGGATGAACGCGATGATGGATAAGTGAAGCGATGCATGAAAGAGCCGTCAATGGGGCATTGCCCCGTTGACGGCTCTTTTGTGCTTTGATTTATTTTTCTGCCGAACTGACGCGCGAAGAGACCACGGCCATGACGACGGCGAGGGATGCAATGCCAATGCCGAGACCGATATAGCCGTTGCCCGTAAGGCCGTCGGCGATGTAGCCGACGAAGGAGCACAAGGCAACCACGGCGACGTAGGGCAGCTGCGTTGCTACGTGGTCGAGATGGTGGCACTGTGCGCCTGCGGAGGCGAGGATGGTTGTGTCGGAGATGGGCGAGGCGTGGTCGCCGCAGACAGCTCCCGAGAGGATGGCGGCGACGGAGACGACGAGGATGTCCGGTGCGGTCTGGCCGAGGACGGCGATGGCGATCGGGATCAGGATGCCGAACGTTCCCCAGCTCGTGCCGGTGGCAAAGGCAAGACCTGCCGCGACAAGGAAGAAGAGGGGCGGCAGGAACATGACGACGCCCGCATTTGCCTGCACGACAGAGCCGACGAATCCGCCGAGATCGAGATACTCCTTGCTGCAGATGCCGGAGAGTGTCCAGGCGAGACAGAGAATAAAGATGGCCGGCGTCATCGCCTTAAAGCCCCAGCCGAAGCTGTCGCAGAAGACATTGAACGAAACCACGCGCCGCGGGAGATAGAGCAGCCCCGTAAAGACGAAGGCGATGAAGGAGCCGAGTACAAGCGATTTTGACGAGTCGCAGTCGGCAAACGCATCTGCAACGCTCTTGCCGTCGTGAATTCCCCCCGTGTACAGCATGCCGTAAATGCATGCGCCGATGAGGACGAGGAGGGGGAGCATGAGGTCAATCATCTTGCCGCGCCCCTCGGTTGCTGCGCTTGCCGAGGCCTCTGCCGTGTCCTGATACTCCTTCGGGATTTCAAAATGCACATTGGACTTTTCAACACTTTTGCGCATGGCGCCGAAGTCACGTCCGGTCCAGATGATGAAGAGCATGAAGAGAAGGGTCAGCCATGCGTAAAGATTGAAGGGAATTGTCTGAAGGAAGAGCATGAATCCGTCAATCTGCGCATCCTCAGGAAGTGAGGAACCGACGGCAGCCGCCCAGCTGGAGACCGGCGCGATGATGCAGATCGGTGCGGCAGTCGCGTCGATGATGTAGGCAAGCTTCGTGCGCGCGATCTGGAACTTGTCCGTGACCGGGCGCATGACCGTGCCGACCGTGAGGCAGTTGAAGTAGTCGTCGATGAAGATAACAATGCCGAGCAGCACGGTCACGAGAGATGCGCTGCGCTTGCCGTTGATCGTCCGCGTTGCCCATTCTCCGTAGGCGTTCATCGCTCCTGAGCGCGTGATGGCGGCGACGAGGATGCCGAGGATCACGAGAAAGACGAGGATGTTGACGTTGCCGCCGACCTTGTCCGCCATCACCTGGAACATCGTGAGGGTTGCCTGCAGGAAGTTCCCGCCGGCAAAGAGCATCGCGCCCGAGAAGATGCCGATGATGAGGGACATGTAGACTTCCTTTGTCCAGAGCGCGAGTACGATGGTGATGATCGGCGGCAGAATCGACCATGCGGTTGCTGTCATGAGATAGATACACTTCCTTTATTGTTTTATAAAAAAGCAGTTTCCATTATAGCAAAAAACTTACGTTTCGCAAAACTTCTGAACAAAAAAATCAGGGATTTGCTCATGTATACTCTGCGGTGTCTGCACCGCTGTCGAAACAGCAGCTGCTCTCTTTGCATTTCTGCAGTGTCCGGCGTCAGTTTGTCAGCGGCAGGAGAACGTGTTTTTATCCATAAGATTATTTTTATAAATAAGAATTTCGTTAGCAGGAGAAGCACCATATATGGCGAATTAATCAAAGAGTAATTGTACAGCAGCTGCATCAAGGCTGCTGCATCGGTCCGCGCACAGCGTGGGGGAGACCGCTGTGATCTGAATGGACAGGTTCATGAGGGAAAGGAGACAATATTTTGCAGGAACAAGGGCAAAAAAAAGGCAGGGGTATCGGATTCCAGCTGAATATGATCACGCTCATCGGTGTGGTTGTCATGGTGACGATTCTCGTCTCTTTCGTCGGATACCGTGCCTACGAAGAGCTTCTCAGCATGGGGACGAACGCGCAGTACAATGAGCTGGATGGCCGGTCAAAGGCGGTCGTCAGCCGCTATGAGTCTGTGCAGCAGTCGGGTGAGGATGTGCGTCAGCGCATCTATACCTACATGCAGCAGCAGCCGCCTGAGGCGCGCAGCCGAGAAGTACTGAACGAGATGCTGAGTGATGCAATTTTGTCGAATGACAATCTTGCCGGAATCGGCGTTGTGTTCGAGCCGGATGCTTTCGACGGGCAGGATGCGGCGCATGTGGAGGATCCCCTCTCGGATGGGTCCGGCCGTACGATGCCCTACGTGAGCCGCGAGGGCAGCGGCCTCGAATTCGAGCCGAGCTCGGGGTATGAGTCGGCAACATGGTACCAGAAGCCGAAGGCAACGTCCAAACTTGTCCTTTCCGAGGCGTACTATGATGAGATCGGCGGGAAAAAGAGCCTGCTCGTCTCCGTCGGCATGCCGATCATCGTGGATGGGCGCTTCATCGGCGCACTTTCCGTCGATTTTGATGTGAGCCAGATCCAGGATGACTTTGCCAAGATCAGTACCCCGGACAATATCTATCTGCTGATGGACAACGAGGGCGATCTCGTGGCGCATGGGAGGAATCCCGACTCGATCATGAAGAATGCGTTCACGATCATGCAGTCTCCGGAGCAGGAGAAGACGGACGCCTTCTCGGAGTCGCTGTACAGCAAGTCGCAGGTTTCGCCGAGCACGGGGAAGGATTCGGTCTATATATTCCGCGCTGTGCATTTTGCAGGGACGGATGCGAAGTGGTCGATCTTCTCCATTACAGACAAGGCTAAGTTCACGGGTGCCGCGCGCGATATGGTGATCTTCTCCGTCGTGCTGGCGGTGATCTGTGTGATTGCCCTCGTCGTTGCGCTCGGGATGTTCATTCAGCGGCGCCTGATCGTGCCGATCGGCGATGTGTCGGATACGCTGGCACGCTTTGCGGAGCTCGACATGGACCGCGAGAAGGGCGAGAAGGTGCGTACTCATGCAACGCGCGGCGACGAGATCGGCGTGATGGTCAGATCACTTACCGGTATGGCAAACAGCATGCGCGAGATGATCGGCAAGATCAACGGCGCGTCCCAGTCGGTTGCCGCAACGAGCGAGGAACTCACGGCGACGGCGCAGAACACGTCGCATTCCGCCGAGCAGGTGCGCAACGGCATTCATGAGATTGCCGAGAGCGCGCGTGTTCAGGTATCGGATACGCAGAATGCCGTAGACCATACGGATGAGATCCTCCATATGCTGGATGACAACCGCATGGTTATGGAGGAGATGAACGAGGCAACCGCCAACATTCATAAACGCCAGACCGAGGGTGCGGAGATTCTCGCCGACCTGATGAAAAAGTCTGCCGAGACCGCTGATGCGACGCAGGAGGTCTCCCGCGTTGTCGAGGAGACGAATCAGAGCGCAGAACGCATCGAAGAGGCGAGCGCGATGATCCAGTCGATCTCCGAGCAGACGAACCTCCTCGCGCTCAATGCGGCCATTGAGGCTGCACGTGCAGGCGAGGCCGGCCGCGGCTTTGCCGTTGTTGCCGAGGAAATCCGCAAGCTCGCCGAGCAGTCGCGCGGCTTTACGGATGAGATCAGCGGCATCA
>CAUQVG010000036.1:0-15493 GCA_963521685.1 uncultured Selenomonas sp. | reverse complement strand
GCATGCTGCGCGAGATGATCGGAACGGTGAAATGCTTTGCCATGCAGTCGAGCATTGACGCGGACTACATCATGCGCCTCGGTGCACCGCGCGAACTCGTCACGGTTACGGGCAACACGAAGTTCGATCAGGCCTATACGAGCGTCAGCCCCGAAGAGCGGACGGCGCTCATCAAGGAACTCGGGCTCGACGGCGCGAGCCATATCATGATTGCAGGTTCTACGCACCGCGGCGAGGAGGAGCTGGTACTCACAGCATTTACCGCCGTGCGTGAGCGTGACCCGAAGGTACGGCTTATCATTGCGCCGCGCGAGGTGCTGCGCACAATGGAGGTGGAACATCTCTGCCGCAAGGCGGGATTTACCGTCAATACGCGCAAAAACCTGCAGAAGGGCGCTGCGGGCGGTGAGGATATTGTCATTCTCGACACAGTCGGCGAGCTCGGCCGCGTCTACGGACTCGGCGATGTGATCTACATCGGCGGCAGCCTGATTCCGCACGGCGGACACAACATTCTTGAGCCGGCAGCGCACGGCAAGGCGATCATCGTCGGCAATCAGATGTTCAATTTTAAGGATATCCATGCGCTCTTCCGCAACCGCAAGGCGGTCGTGACGGTCACGAACGGTGAAGAGCTGACGCGTGAGACGCTGCGCCTCTTCGGCGATGCCGGCGAGCGGGCGCGCCTCGAGCACGAGACTCTTGCCATCATCAACGAAAACAAGGGCGCATCGAAGAAGTCTGCGCAGATCCTCGTCGATTTGCTCGCGGCATACGAGGCGCGCCGCGCCCTCCGCGCACAGGAGCGCATCAGCGAGCACCGCGTGCGGGCGACGCAGAAGGTTGCAAATTTCCAGACCTATTTCATTGATCTCGTTCATGATAAAGAGGTGCGCGGTGTCTCGCGCAGGCTTATCATGGCGATATTTTACGGGTTCTCGCTCATCTATGAACAGCTCGTCAACCTCAAGCTGACGATGTACCGCTGGGGCTGGGTGAAAAAGGAGCGCTTGAACTGTTTTGTCATCAGTCTCGGCAACGTCACCGTGGGCGGAACAGGAAAGACCCCGACGGCGCAGCACCTCGCCCGCGCGATTCACGAGATGGGCTACCGCGTCGCCATCCTCAACCGCGGTTACCGCGCAAAGTGGCGCGGCGATGTCGGCATCGTCTCCGACGGTCATGTGCTCAAGATGGATGCCGAGACGGCGGGCGATGAGGCGTTCATGCTGGCAAAGCATCTGCCGAATGTGCCTGTCCTCATCGGGCCGCAGCGCGCGGTCACCGGCCGCTATGCGATTGAGCATTTCGGTGCGCAGGTAGCGATTCTCGACGACGGCTATCAGCACTGGCAGCTCGAGCGGGACATGGACATCCTGCTCGTGGATGCCGTGAACGTCTTCGGCAACGGCTATCTCCTGCCGCGCGGAACCCTGCGTGAGCCGCTCTCGCACATCGACCGCGCCGATGTCTGCCTCATGACGAAGGTCGATCAGGCGGCACCGGGGGCGATTCAGTACATCTGGGAGACCTTCCGCAGCTATAACCAGGACGGCCTCATCATCGAGAGCATCCATCAGCCGCGCCAGTTTGTCCGACTGTCTGACTGGTACGAGGACATCGGCGCGGGCGGCGTGCCCGCTACGGAGATGGAGGGCAAAAAAATGCTCGCCGTCTCTGCGATCGGCAACCCCGCCTCCTTTGAGCAGACGCTCACCGATCTCGGCATTGAGATGGTGGAGAGCATGCGCTACCCGGATCATCATGACTACGGCGAGCGCGACATGGCTGAGGTTCTCTACCGTGCGGAGACGCTCGGCGCAGAGGCCATCGTCATTACGGAGAAGGACGCGGTGAAGGTGCCGGACGATGTCGTGCGCGCAAAGTGGCGCGTTCCCATCTATGTCATCTCCGTCGAGGTTACGTTCCAGAAGGGGCAGGAGGAATTCTTCCGCACGCTTGAGCAGCAGCTGGCGGCAAAGCTTCGCCCTGTGTCCGAGTAAACTGCAGCAGTCAGATGATACATATAGAGGTGATCGCATGAAAGTTCTCTGCATCATTCCTGCGCGCTACGCATCGACGCGCCTGCCGGGCAAACCCCTGCGCGACATTGCCGGGAAGCCCATGATTGTGCGCGTCTATGAGCGGGCAGCAGCAGCGCGGCTTGTGCAGGATGTCATTGTCGCGACGGATGATGAGCGTATCCGCGCCGCTGTTGCGGCACACGGCGGGCGCGCCGTCATGACGCGCGCCGATCATGCGACGGGGACGGACCGCCTCGCGGAGGTCGCGGAGAAGATGACGGAGTATGACCTGATCATCAACGTGCAGGGCGATGAACCTCTCATCGATCCGGCCGTGATCGACGCGCTTGTTGAGCCCTTCCTCTCCGATGCGGCTCTGTCGATGGCGACCGTTAAGACAGTGCTTGCCGCCGAGGAAGACATCACGAACCCGAACAACGTCAAGGTCATCACCGATTGTGCGGGCAACGCCCTCTACTTTTCACGTGCCCGCATTCCCTACGCGCGGAATCCGGGAGCAAAGGTCTATAAGCACATCGGCATCTACGCCTACCGAAGAGACTTTCTGCTTGCCTACGCGCGCATGGAGCAGACACCGCTCGAACTCTCCGAATCCCTCGAGCAGCTGCGTGCGCTCGAGAATGGCCACTGCATCCGCGTCGTCGAGACCGATTCCGTATTCATCGGCGTCGATACGGAAGAAGATCTTGCGGCAGTCAATGAGGAATACAGAAAACGCGGGATTGATTGACCATTGCGCGCGAAAACTTTATAATAATGCATATAAATCCGTATCCAAATGGAATGCATGACAGTTGAAAGGAGCCATGAAGATGAACAAAGTGAAGCTGGCGAATTTTGAGATCGGCGGCGGCGAACCGCTTGTCCTCCTCGCGGGGCCGTGTGTTCTCGAGGGGCTGGAACGCTCCCTCATGATCGGACGCGGCATTAAGGAAATCACCGATCGCCTTGGCATTCCCTACGTATTCAAGGCATCCTTCGACAAGGCGAATCGGTCTGCCTATCACAGCTTCCGCGGGCCCGGCATCGAGGAGGGGCTCAAGATGCTGAAGAGGATCGGCAAGGAGCTCGGTGTTCCCGTGGTGACCGATATCCACGAGCCCTGTCAGGCAGAGCAGGCGGGAAAGGCCGCAGACATCCTGCAGATCCCTGCGTTCCTTTCGCGGCAGACCGATCTCCTGCATGCGGCGGCACAGACGGGCGCGGTTGTCAACGTGAAGAAGGGGCAGTTCCTCTCGCCGAATGACATGCGCAATGTCGTCGACAAGATTCATGAGAGCGGGAGCGAGCGCATCCTCCTCACGGAGCGCGGCGCAAGTTTCGGCTACAACAATCTCGTCGTGGATATGCGCACATTTCCAATCATGCGCAGCTTCGGCTATCCTGTCATCTTCGACGGCACGCACAGCGTACAGCTGCCGGGCGGTGCAGGGACCAGCTCCTCGGGGCAGCGCGAGTACGTCGAGTATCTCGTGCGCGCGGCGGTCGGCGCGGGTGTTGACGGCCTCTTCCTCGAGGTGCATGACAACCCGCCGGAGGCGCTCTCGGACGGTGCGAACATGGTCTATCTGGACAAACTCGAGGACCTGCTGAAGGATGCCCTCGCCATCTATGAGGTCGTGCGGAAGAAGCTGAACTAGGAGGCGCATATGGCACAGAGCACAATCCGGGAAAAAGCAATTGAGACACTCGAACTCGAGGCGAAGGCCGTTGCGCAGCTCGCAGAGCGCATCGACGACGACTTCGAGGCCGCGGTTCGCGCGATTCTGGACTGCAGGGCGCGTATTGTCGTCACGGGCATGGGCAAGTCCGGCCACGTCGGACGTAAGATTGCGGCGACCCTCGCAAGCACGGGTACGCCTGCGTTCTTCATGCATCCGGCAGAGGCGTTCCACGGCGATCTCGGCATGGTAACGGCGGACGACATCGTGATCGCCATCTCGAACAGCGGCGAGTCGAACGAGGTAGTCAACATCCTCTCGATCATCCACCGCATCGGAGCGCGGATCATTGCCATGTGCGGACGGCGCAAATCGCAGCTCGGCCGCAGCGCAGACTTCTATATTGACATCGGCGTGGAGCGTGAGGCCTGTCCTTTGGGACTCGCACCGACCAGTTCTACAACAGCAACGCTCGCGATGGGCGATGCGATGGCGATGGCGCTCATGGAGGCGCGTGAATTCAAGAAGGAGGATTATGCCCTCTTTCATCCGGGCGGCGCACTCGGCCGCAAGCTCCTCCTCACGGTGGCAAACGTCATGCATACGGGTGAGGAGAACCCTGTTGTTTCGCATCATACGACGGCAAAGGATGCGCTCTTCGTCATGACGGACAAAGGGCTCGGCGCCGTCTCCGTCGTGGATGCGGACGGCAAATTCATCGGTCTTGTCACGGACGGCATCATTCGCCGCGCCCTTGCGAAGGACTATAACTTCCTCGATAAGGATGTGGAGAGCATCATGTTTGCCGAGCCGCTGACGATTGCACCGGATAAGATGGCCGCAGCGGCGCTCTCCGTCATGGAGAAGCACCAGCCGCGTCCGGTGACCGTCCTGCCTGTTGTCGATGCGGCCGGCATACCTGTCGGCATCGTGCATCTGACCGATCTCCTGCGCCAGGGGGTCGTTTGATGGCGATTCGTGAACAGGCCGTTGAACGGGCAAAGAAGATCAAATGCGTCATCCTTGACGTGGACGGCGTGCTGACGGACGGCATGATCTATGCGGCACAGGACGGGAGCGAGCTCTGCAAGCCGTTCTTTGTCCGCGATGGGCTGATCATCTCTCTTGCACGCAGGGCGGGGCTGGCAACGGCGATCATCACGGGGCGATCCTCTGGGATTGTCGCGAACCGGGCAAAGGAGCTGCACATCGATCTTGTCTATCAGGGCAGCCTCGACAAGCGTGCTGCCTATGCGGACATCAAGAAGCAGACGGGACTGACCGATGCAGAGATCGCCTACGTCGGCGACGATATTGTCGATCTGCCCATCCTGCGTGAGGTCGGACTGCCGTGTGCCGTCGGCGACGCGGTGCCCGAGGTACGCGAGGCCGCGCAGATCATTGCCTCAGCACCCGGCGGACGCGGTGCCGTGCGCGAAATTTACGAGATCATACTCAAGACGCAGGGGCTGTGGGATCAGATTCTCACGGCATTTCAGACGGATACCGACGGCATTGCCCAATAACGGAGAGGAGGTGGGGCGGACATGCTGTACAACACACTGATGTTTCTGAGCTGGCTTGCGTGCCGTACGCCGCGCCCCATCCTGCTCGGTGCGGGCTGGGTGCTCGGCAGCCTCTACTATCTGCTCATCCCAAAGATGCGCCGCCGCGCCGTTGAACATATGATGCCTGCGCTCGGCATTGACGAGACAGAGGCGAAAAAGCTCGTGCGCGCCTCCTTTATCAATATGGCGCGCAATGTTCTTGATATTCTCGCCATGCCCATGCTGAACGAGAAGAATCTCAGCGACTACATCGAGATCGATCACCTCGAGCGCATGCAGGAGGCGCTGGCCGAGGGGCGCGGCGTCGTCGTTCTCACGGGGCACGTCGGCTGCTGGGAGTGGCTCTCGGCGGCATTTACGCTGAACGGCATCCCGGTCAGTGCGATTGCAAAGCCGCAGCCGAACATCGAGTATACGCGCGTGCTTGACGATCTGCGCGCAACCATTCACGTCGAGATCTTCTCGCGCGGGACAAGCGAACTCATCGCGGCTGCGCGCGCCTTAAAACGCGGGCGGCTCCTTGGTTTTCTCGCCGATCAGGACGGAGGCCCCGGCGGCGCATTCATTGAGTTCCTGGGGCGCACGGCATCCACGCCGCTCGGACCGGCAGTTTTCTCGCGCAAGTTTAAATCGCCTGTTGTTCCGGCGTTTATCCTGCGCCAGCCGAACGGAAAGCACAAGGTTGTTGTCGGAGAGATTATGCGCTGCCCAAACACCGGGGACAGCGACCGCGACCTGCATGAGTTCACCGTGCAGATGACAGCGATCGTCGAGCGCATCATCCGCGAGAATCCGACGCAGTGGATCTGGTTCCAGAAGCGCTGGAACACCCCGCCTGAACAGCAGAAGACGGGCAAGCATCATGTGTCGATTGCGCAGGAGGAGAGGGATTGATGACGCAGCGGAAAAAGATCTACGGCGGTGCTGCCGTATTCCTGCTCGGCCTCATTATCTGGGCGATTGTGACTGTGCCGGAGCCTCCTGCGTCTCCTGACGGGCAGTCTGGCCCGCGCATCATGTCGTACGAGAACAACACCCTCAGCGAGGAGCGTGACGGGCGCATCGTGTGGACCCTCACGGCGAAGCGTGTGAACGTCGATATTGATACGAACGAAACGAGCATGGAGGGCATTCAGGGCACTTTTTACAGTGCTGACGGGCGCACACTCTCTCTGCAGGCAGATGAGGGGCATATGGACAGCGAGACGCGCGATGTTGTGCTTACGGGCACGATTGAGGCGACGACGAGCGATGGGGCAAGCCTGCGTGCCAAGGAGCTGAAATGGACCGCGGCAGAGGGCGTGCTTGCCGCAGAGGGGGATGCCGAGATCGTGCGCGATGACCTTCGTGCGACGGGCGACCGCATCACAAGCACAGATGAGTTTCAGCAGTTCACCATTACGGGGAACGCAAAGCTAGAAAAGGGTGGGGCAAAATGACGATGAAGAAATTGTACCGCGGCATCCTTTTGCTGCTCACAGCAGGGGCAGTGTGCACGGCGGCATCGGCAGCGCGGCAGAGTGCAGAGCCGACGAACCTGACGGCAGACAGCCTCACCTACGATACGCGTACGGGCGTCGTTACCGCGGAGGCGAACGTCCGCATGGAGCAGGGCACAGGCTGGATTGAAGGGGCGCGTGCCACCTACAACACGCGGACCGAGGAGGGCACCGTTGAGGGCGGCGTCCGTGCGATGCGCGAGGATATGCAGCTTTCCTGCGACCGGCTCTTTGCGCAGGGACAGAATCATTGGCAGGCAACGGGCAGCGTCCGCATGGTGAAGGCGGACCGCACCTTCACCGGCCCGCAGGCCGACTATTATCCTGCGCAGAATGACTACATCCTCGCCTCTGCGGGCGGGACGATCACAAGCGCAAACGGCAGCATCTCGGCAGATCGTCTTGAGGGCTGGCTCAAGGAGAACCGTTTTACCGGTGTCGGCAATGCGCGCCTTGCGAGCCCGCCGCGCGATTTGGAGGGCGGCGGTGACCGCATGGACTACTTCGGCAATGCGGAGAGGCCGTACGTCGTGCTCGACGGCAATGCGTGGGTGTTCCAGGGCAACAACATGGCGCGCAGCAATCACATGACCGTCTATCTCGCGGATGACGGCAAAGCCGTGACCGAGTGAGGGGGCGCTGTCTTGCATCTCGAATCCCGTAATCTCATCAAAAAATTTGGCAGCCGCACCGTCGTTGACCGCATCTCTGTCCGCATCGACAAGGGCGAGATCGTCGGCCTCCTCGGCCCCAACGGAGCGGGCAAGACGACGACGTTCTACATGATCGTCGGTTTGGAGAAGCCGACGCATGGCGATGTCTATCTCTCGGACATCTGCATCACGGACTATCCCATGTATCGGCGTGCGGAGCTCGGCATCAGCTATCTGACGCAGGAAGCATCCATTTTCCGCAAGCTGACCGTCACGGAGAACATCGCTGCGATCCTTGAGACGACAAAGCTCTCAAAGGCAGAGCAGAAGCATAAGCTCGACGGCCTCCTCGAGGAGTTCCACATCGGTCATGTCCGCGACCGGCGCGGCACGGAGCTCTCAGGCGGCGAGCGCCGCCGCGTTGAGATTGCACGCTGCCTTGCGCTTGAGCCGCAGTTCATCCTGCTCGACGAGCCGTTCGCAGGCGTTGACCCGCTTGCCGTCGCAGATATACAGGAGATCATTGAGTACCTGCGCCAGCGCGGCATGGGGATTCTCATCACCGACCACAATGTGCGCGAGACCCTTCACATCGTCGACCGCGTCTATCTCCTCAGCGAGGGCAAACTCCTCATCGAGGGCGACAGCAAGACCATCGCCGAGAGCCCCATCGCGCGGAAATTTTATCTCGGAGAAAATTTCAGCCTGTAAACGAATAAGAAAGCCGATCCGCCTGTACGGATCGGCTTTTCCTGTGTCCGACCTCTGCCCGAATGAAAGAAGGGCGGGGGATTTTTGTTGAGGATTTTGGATAGTTTTTGTGTTTTTTCGGATATACAAATCGCAAAAACATGGTAAAATTGTAATTAACAGAATCTTTACAACCTAAAAGGAGGAAGATTGTATGAAACGGATGAAGAAGCTGCTGTCTCTTGTGGCAGCGGCGGCGGTCATGGGTTCTCTGTTCACCGGCTGCGGCGGCGGTGCGGACAAGAAGGCGGCCGGCGGCGAGGAGGAGAAGGTTCTTACGGTCTATACGGCGCGGAGCGAGAGTTTGAACAACCTCGTGATTCCGAACTTTGAAAAGGATACGGGCATCAAGGTCAATGTCATTGTTGCGGGAACCGGCCCGCTGCTCAAGCGCGTTGCCTCCGAGAAGGGAAACCCGCAGGGCGATATTCTCTGGGCATCCGATCAGATGACGCTCGAATCGCAGAAGGACCTCTTCATGGAGTACGTCTCTTCGGAGGATGCGAATATGATGGAGGAGTTCCGGAACAAGACAGGCTATTTCTCTCCTGCTTTTGCCGACCCGACTGTCATGATTGTCAACTCGAATCTCGCGGGTGATATGAAGATCGAGAGTTTCCAGGATCTGCTGAACCCGGCGCTCAAGGGAAAGATTGCATTCGGCGATCCGGCGGCCTCCAACTCGGCGCTGCAGTCGCTCATTGCGATGCTCTATGCAAATGGAACGAACGGGGACCCGATGTCCGATGCGGCATGGGCATATGTGGATAAATTCATCGCGAACCTCGACGGCAAGATTCTCAACAGCTCGGGCGGCGTGCACAAGGGCGCAGCCGACGGCGAGTATACGGTGGGGCTGACGTGGGAGGACCCCGCTGCAACGTATGTGAAGAACGGCGCACCGGTCAAGGTCGTATTCCCAAAGGAAGGTGCGATCTTCCCGGGGGAGTCGGTGCAGATCATCAAGGGCTGCCAGCACCCAGAGAACGCGAAGAAGTTCATCGACTATATGCTTTCGCAGAAGATCCAGGAGGCAGCCGGCAAAGAACTGACGGTGCGTCCGCTCCGCAAGGATGTTCCGCTCGCATCCTACATGACGCCGATGAAGGACATTGCGCTCTTCCCGAACTATGATGAGGGATGGGTAGCGCAGCACAAGGCCGAGATTGTTGCGATGTGGAATAAGCATCTCGAAAACTTCAAATAATAATTGCAGAAAAAGGCGATCGCCGAGAGAGCAGAACCGTTGAGCCGCGAGGTGCGCCGACGGTTCTCTTTCTTTATCGCAGAGGGGGAAAAACGATGAGTGTTTCAATCCACATTGATAAGGTCGTCAAAAAATACGGCGACCATACCGTCATAGACGGGCTCTCGCTCGAGGTGCAGCCCGGGGAGTTCTTCACGCTTCTCGGACCGTCGGGCTGCGGCAAGACGACGCTGCTCCGCATGATCATCGGGTTCAACTCGATCGAGGGCGGCGAGATTCGGGTTGCCGACCGGCGCATCAACGATGTGTCGCCGGACAAGCGGAACATGGGAATGGTGTTCCAGAACTATGCCATCTTCCCGCACATGTCAGTCAAGGACAACGTTGCCTTTGGCCTCAAGATGCGCGGGGTCGGTCAAGAGGAGATTGACCGGCGGGTGGATGAGATCCTGCGCATTGTAAAGATCGATGCTCTGCGCGACCGGATGCCGACGGCACTCTCCGGCGGACAGCAGCAGCGCGTCGCTCTGGCGCGTGCGATCGTGATCGAGCCAGAGGTGCTGCTCATGGATGAGCCGCTGTCGAATCTTGATGCGAAGCTGCGCGTTGAGATGCGCAACGCCATCAAGCAGATTCAGCGGCAGATCAATATTACGACGGTCTACGTAACGCATGATCAGGAGGAAGCGCTTGCCGTATCGGACCGCATTGCGGTCATGGAGGGCGGCATTGTGCGCCAGATCGGCAGCCCGCAGACCATCTACCGCCGCCCGGCCGATGTCTTCGTCTCCACGTTCATCGGCCTGTCCAATCTCTTCTCGGGTGTCGTGCGGACCACAGATGACCGCAAGGCCGTTGAGTTCCTGCCGGAGTACCGCGTGCCGATGAACAACCTTGCAGCCGAGGCCTTTGACGGACAGCCTGTGACGATCTCCGTCCGCCCCGAGGAGTTCATCATTGAGGAAGGGGAGGGAGAGGGCATTCCTGCCGTTGTGAAGAGCAGCGTATTCCTCGGCCTGACCACGCATTACTTCATTGAGACGGCACAGGGGGCAGCTGTCGAGGCCATTCGCGATCAGGAGGAAGGACCTCTTCTCGCGGACGACACGCATGTCACCCTGCGGGTCAAGACGGACCGCATCAACGTGTTCCGTGCAGAGGAACAGACAACACTGATCGCAGGTGATGCGCTATGAAATACGATGACAGCAAGAAGCTCTCCATATGGACGATCCTCAGTTTTCTCATCCTGGCGGCATTTGGCATGTTCGTGCTCTATCCGCTCGCCCTTGTGCTCTACAAGAGCGCGGTGGATCCGTTCTCAGGTGCGGTGACGCTGGACTACTTTACCCGGTTCTTTACGAAGCAGTTCTACTGGCAGACCATGATCAACAGCCTGCAGGTGACGGTCTGCGCCACGATCCTTGCAGCGGCGCTCGGCCTGCCGGTTGCCTATCTGATGCGCAGTGTAGAGATTCGCGGCAGCAGCTTCCTGAACATCCTGATCGTCATCTCGTATCTTTCACCGCCGTTCATCGGCGCATATGCATGGATTCAGCTCCTTGGACGCAACGGTGTCGTTACGCAGTTCGTCAACGATCTCTTTGGGATTGCATTTGACGGTGTGTACGGATTTGCCGGGATCATGCTCGTCTTTACGCTCCAGTCGTTTCCTCTCGTCTATATCTATGTGTCGGGTGCGCTGAAAAATATGGACAACTCGCTGAATGAGGCGGCGGAAAGCCTCGGCTGCGGGCGGTTCGGTCGGATCCGGCGCATCATCGTTCCGCTCGTCATGCCGACCCTGCTTGCGAGCTCGCTCCTTGTGTTCATGCGGGTCTTTGCTGACTTTGGAACGCCGATGCTGATCGGCGAGGGATTCAAGACGATGCCGGTGCTGGTCTATACGCAGTTCATGGGCGAGGTCGGCGGCGACGACGGCTTTGCTGCAGCAATCTGCGTCATCATGATCGGACTGACGCTTGCCATGTTCTTTGCTCAGCGAATTCTCGCGCAGCGCAGCACCTACGCCATGACGGCGCTCAAGCCGATGGTCGCGGAACGGGCATCGGACCTGCGGAATATTCTCGCGCATGCTGTGGTCTATCTTGTGACAGGTCTTGCGATCCTGCCGCAGCTGGTTGTCATCTACACATCGTTCCTGCGGAGCAACGGCGGCCAGGTATTTACCGGCGGTTTTGCCCTGCAGAGCTATGAGGCGACGCTCTTTGCCAAGGACAACGACGCCGTTTTGAACACCTACATCCTCGGCGCACTCAGCATCGCGCTTGTGGTGGTAATCGGCGTGCTCGTTGCCTATCTGAGCGTACGCAAGCGGAATGTCATCAACAGTGCGCTCGATACGGTTACCATGTTCCCGTTTATCATTCCGGGATCGGTGCTCGGTATTTCCTTCCTCTTTGCGTTCAACAGCCCGCCGATTATCATCAGCGGGACGATGCTCATCATGATCATCGCATTCAGCGTGCGGCGCATGCCGTATACGGTGCGTTCGAGTGCGGCGGCACTCGGGCAGATCAGCCCGAGCATTGAGGAGGCGGCGATCTCGCTTGGTGCATCTGAGATGACGACGTTCACACGGGTCACTGTGCCGATGATGCTGCCGGGTGTCTGTGCGGGCGCGATCATGAGCTGGGTGACGATCATCAGCGAGCTCAGCTCCTCCATCATCCTCTATACAAATGCGACCCAGACACTGACGGTGTCAATCTACACGGAGGTCATACGCGGGAACTACGGCAATGCCTCAGCATATGCCACGATTCTCACGGTTACGTCGATTCTGTCGCTGCTCCTGTTCTACAAGGTTACGGGACGGCGCGATATCAGCATATAAACAGGATGTGCGGGGACGTTGCATTGGCAGCGTCCCCGTTTTATAATGGAAGAAGAGGAAAGGGGGCAAAGCCGTGCAGCCCTCAATCAGCTTTCGCGACTATCTCCGACATCTCTTTGTGCGTTCTGTTCTTGGGCTTATCCTGTTGATGATCGCATGCTTTGCCGGCTTTGGGTTCTTCTACTACGAGGTCTATGTTGTGCGCGACACGCGCAGTGCAAACGAGCAGATCGGAAAAATCATTGCCGCAGAGTGGCAGCGTTACGATGCCGGCGTGCCTATGCTCGCCGGAGATCCGGCGGTGCAGCGGGCGCTGCAGGGGGATGCCGCAGATGCAAACCGGCTGCTCTACGGATTTTCCTTTGCGGGGCCGCTGCGTTCGGATTTTGCTCTGTTCAGTCCGGAGGGCACGGTGATTACGTCGAATCTCTATGCCGTCAATCGCGACCTGCTCGAGCTTCACGAGGGCATTCGGAGCGATCTCGCGCGCCTGCGCCGGACACCGGGCGATATGGTCAGCGGCGTTATGCCTCTGCCATTCTCGTACGATCAGGCGGCCTCCTATGCATTCTTTGCGATTGTTCCCGATGCAGGAGGGGGCACGGCGGGGTACCTCCTCTTTATTCTGAAAACCGAGGCCTTCCGCAGTCTTGCTGCGCAGGGAATCGTGGATCAGGTCGTCATTACGGACGGATTCGACAATGTGATCTTTGCGACGAACCGCCTGATGGAGGACTCGCTCGGCAAATTTGTTGCAGATGTGCAGGGCGAGGAGGTCGTGCGCATCCATGACCGCCCTTACTATGCATCGGCGCAGACCTATGGAGACGGGCGCGTGCGCGTTGTCACGATGACCTCGGTTGCACGCCAGCATCAGCTCGCAGAGGCAGGGGCTGCCTTCCTGCTGGCCGTCAGCGCGCTGCTCCTCCTCGCGATGCCCTTTCTCGTGCATGGGGTGACTGCACGCAGCCTGAGCTCTATCGACGGGCTCCTGCACGCCGTGCGCGCCTGCCGCGGCGGCAATATGCAGCGGCAGGACCTCCCGCAGAGTTTCCGTGAATTTGAGACCCTCTATGAGGACTTCAACGCGATGCTTGCAGAGATTCGGCACCTGCTGAGGACCAACACCGAACTGGCCGAGCGCAAGCGCCTCATGGAGGTGCGCCAGCTCAAGGGGCAGTTCAATCCGCATTTTGCGTTCAATGTGATGGAGGCACTCCGCTATGTGATCCTGACGGATCCCAAGCGTGCCTCAGAGATGGTCGTTGCCTTCGCCAACCTCATGCGGTACAGCATCCGCACAGGCGGCGCATCGGTTGAGCTTGGCACCGATATACGCTATGTCGAGGACTATCTCGTTCTGCAGAAGGTGCGCTACGGGGAACGGCTGGACTACACGCTCAGCATAGATCCGGCACTGTTTTCCTGCCGCGTGCCGAAGCTGCTCGTGCAGCCGATTGTCGAGAACAGCATTGTGCATGGGCTCGAGCGGACGCGGCATCTGTGCCTGCGGATCGAGGGCCGCAGAGAGGGCACCAACCTGTGCCTGACGGTAGAGGATGACGGTCCCGGGATGACCGATGCGAAATATGCCGAGATCTGTGCGCTGCTCGCCGCAGAGTCCGCCGAGCCGGAGCATATCGGCCTTTACAATGTGCACCGCGCGCTGCGCCTCCTCTATGGGGCACCGTACGGGGTGGAGATTGTGCGGCGGGAGAGCGGCATTGCAGTCACGTTGCGCATGCCGCTGCGCTGGGAGGATGAACATGTATAGAGTACTGCTGGTCGAGGACGAGGACATCATCCGGCGTGGTCTGCTCCTCTCTGTGGACTGGCTGAAGGCCGGCTGCATTGTTGTCGGCGAGGCAGTCGACGGTGAGGACGGCCTGCGCAAGATTGAGGAACTCACACCGGATATTGTCATCACCGACGTGCGGATGCCGTACCTTGACGGCCTTGGCATGCTCGCACAGAGCCGCGGACGCGGCTATGAGGCGATCATTCTGTCGGGGTATGATGAGTTCAGTTACGCAAAGAAAGCCATCTCTCTCGATGTGGCCGAATATCTGCTCAAGCCGGTGGATTTCGATGCGCTCTATGAGGCACTCAGCCGCATTAAGGAGCGCCTGCGTCAGCGGGATGAGCTGCGCAGACGCGAACGCAGCCGGGTGGAGCCCCTGCCGGAAGAGCTCCTGGAGCCGGCATCCGCAAGCGTTGGGAAATACACGGGGAAGCTCCTGCGCCGCATTCGCTCCGACTATGCGGCGCGGCTCTCCCTGCGCGAACTCGGCGAGGAGTACGGAGTTTCCGAGGCATATCTCCATAAATGCTTTAAGCAGGATACGAACTACACGTTCAATGACTTCCTCAATCGCTACCGCATCATTCAGGCAGCGGAGCTCCTGCGGGAGGGTGGACGGAAGGTCTATGAGATCGGCGCATGTGTCGGCTTTCCCGACTACAAATACTTCGCAATCGTATTTAAGAAGTATGCGGGCTGCTCTCCCGGCAAGTTCCGCGCGCAGTATGAGGAAGAGAATATCACTGAGGAGTGAGTCCCGCACAATAAAACACACCGGCAGAACTGCCGGTGTGTTTTGGTCTGTGTTCGTCTATGCGATATAGCGGTGGTATGCATCGAGGAGGAAGAGTGCCGCTGCCATGCCGATGGTCACGAAGCTGCCGCGCGTGACGAGCATCATCTGCACCTCGGAGAGGCGGTGCGCCGCATGCCGGCGCGTATAGGTGAGGATGAGCGAGAGCGTCAGCAGGATATACATTGCGAGCATGACGGCATCAAACGTATCCCATGAGGCGCCGATGACCATAATCGAGAGCATGATGAGGAAGATGAGAATATAATCTTTGCCGGGGGGGCGTTCCGGTGCATTTTTTTCCTGAGCGGGAAGTTTTTGCTGCAGCTTTTTTAACATTCTTGCCATGGTTGTCCGTCCTTTTGTTTATTTATTGCACGTGTAAGTATATCATAGAAAAATCTTTACTGCCATATCGTTTTTTGAGAGAGGGCGGCACGGACTGCAGCCGAAGGAAATCTCATGGCTTACATATGATTCCGGATGGGCGCGCAAAGCGTGCTTTTTTGCATCTCGCCGGTTTCGGCTCCCAAAAATAATCTTGACAGGAGCAGCGTCTCTTGTTAAAATATCTCTTGTTGATTGACAGACATGTCAGTATCGGATGCGGAAGTAGCTCAGTGGTAGAGCACCACCTTGCCAAGGTGGGGGTCGCGAGT
>CAUQVG010000035.1:0-16238 GCA_963521685.1 uncultured Selenomonas sp. | reverse complement strand
TCTGCCGCGATTCGGCAGCGGGTCGTGGCGGCACGTCTGATTGAGCAGGAGCGCCTGCGTCGTCACGGCCTCTTTTGTAATGCCCAGATGAACCACAGTATGATCAAAAAATACTGCACACTGGAGAAGGATGCAGAAAATCTGCTGGAAGCAGCGTTTCATCGAATCAATCTGTCAGCACGTTCACATGACCGTATCATTAAGGTGGCAAGAACCATTGCTGACCTGAACGGCAGTGTATCGATTACAGCGGTACACATAGCAGAGGCAATACAGCTGCGCAGCGATGTTGGGCTAAACATTGAGTGAGTGCCAACGTGAAGGCGGTGCATATACAATGCTTGAACAAATAAAATACACAAAGCTTGAGATTTTTATTCCGGAGTCCCATTTCCGAGAGCTGCAGAGGGCGCTGCAAGAGGTGGATGCCGGACATATCGGAGAATACGACTCCTGTCTTGCATATGTGCGTGTAACGGGAACATGGCGTCCACTTGCCGGGGCTTCTCCATTCGAAGGGAATGTAGGAGAGATCTCGGAGGCCCCTGAACTAAAGGTGGAGGTGCGCATCGAGGCAGCACATCTCAATGAGACACTGGCTGCTGTTCGCGCTGTGCATCCCTACGAGACGCCGGCAATCTTCGTGATACCTTTGTGGGATTGCACGGATTGACGATACAACTTCATCTCAGATTGTGATATAATAAAACAGATATTGTGCTGTGACAGGGATATTGTATACGCAGGGAAGGGAGGAGAGTACTTTTTGGCTGAAAAAATTCGACCGGAACTTCTCTCTTTTTTAAAACCAGACTCCTCTTTGCTGCGCATCCTGGTGGTCGAAAGCATAGACTATTTACCCCAGCTTCGTGTGATGTTCCCGCGAGCGGAACTCTACGCTGCGGCAGCTGACGCTGATATGCATGATACGGATTTCCCCGATGGAATTCATTGGCAAATTCTTGACTATCTCTCTGTGCCTTTGCCGTATGAACGCGGATACTTTGACTATATCATTGCCGATCTTGCCTTGGAACAGGCGGACAATCCGCAGGATATTGCTGCGGGTTTTTCCATGTTTCTCAAGGAGACGGGAGCATTTCTTACCAGCTTTCGCAATATTCGACACTGGTCTGTTCTGCAGAACCTCATGGAGGGGCATTACTATAATATCGTTTCGCGACTCTATACCAGACCTGAGTTTGAAAATCTGCTCTATGCATCGTTCTATAAAAGTGTGCGTGTCAAACCACAGCGCCGTACGGCTCCGGAGGGACTCATTGATCGCCTGACTGCGGCGGGATTTGAAAACCATAAAAATGATCTTGAGACAGAGTTCTATCTCGTGCGTGCGGACCGCTCGATGCCGGAACTTTCTCTTTTAAAATCGATGTACACGACAGGGCAGCGCGAACATATGGCACGGCTGATTCATCGAATTGAGTACGATGTTGCGGGTCAGGAATCGGTACAGGGACTTTGGGAGATTGTTGAGAAGTTTGATGTTTTTCCTGTATATATCGCTTCGCTTGTTCGTGAGACGGTAATTCATACGGAGATATTTTATCGGCGCTTGTCGGCATGTTCTGCGCAGTATATTCCCTTTATCGCCGAGATGCTTGCTGCGGCCGAGACTGAGAGTATCGATCCGACAGATCGGAAGATGTATGTTGCACTGCGAAAAAGACTGACCAATGAAGAGAGCGAGAAAGATGACGGATCTGGAGCAAAATAAGATCGCCTTTATCACCTGTGTGAATGACGAGGATATGTACAGCGAATGTATTCTTTATCTAAAAGCGCTGCATATCCCGGACGGGATGTCAGTGGACTATATTCCCGTACGTGGGGCACCGTCCATGTGCGCAGGTTATAATGCGGGAGCCCTCGCGACAAATGCAAAGTATAAGGTATATCTGCATCAGGATGTGCTTGTCGTCAACAAGAATATCATATCCGATCTGCGCTCTCTTTTTGAGGACCCAACCATTGGTCTTGTTGGGATGATCGGCTGCCGCAGTTTGCCGCGCTCGGGTGTATGGTGGGATGGACTGCGCACCTATGGGCGTGTCCTGCATCACTGTGAACCGGAGAGTGTCGTGGACTCGCACTGTATGGAGCCGGATGGCCCGTATATTGAGGTGGAGGCGGTTGACGGCCTTCTCCTTGCCGCTCAGTACGGCATCCGCTGGCGTGAGGATCTATTCACGGGGTGGCATCTCTACGACACGTCCATGTGCATGGAGATGAAACGGCATGATTTTAGGGTTGTCGTGCCAAATCAAGAGGAAGATTTTTGGTGTATTCACTGCCCGCGAGAGAAGCCTCTTGCCCCGGAATACAAACGTTATCAAAAGATCTTTCTGCAGGAGTATGGTGCGGAACTTTGCCCCGAGGTTTGAGAAGAAATGGAAGGGAGGGATATGTATATGCGGGAGCAGGCTCCGCAGGAAGAACATGCGGCAGAAGAAAAGATCAACTGGCTGAGACTTGCCACAAAGTTCTCTGCAGATGGGGATCTGAAGGGAATGCGTGCCTGTGCGCAGGAGGTTGAACGCCTCCAAGAAGGGGATATTGATGCAATTGCAGTCAATGCTGAAGTTGCACTCTACAGCGGGCGCATTGATGAGGCCGAGGAACTCGCAGCAAAGGTTCTGCAGATCCAGCCGCGGCATCCGCGTGCCCGCATGGTGCAGGCGGGGCTCGCGGCTCTGGAGTTCCGACTGAATGACGAGATCCCTCTGCTTGCCGACTTGATTGAAGAACTCGCCTATAAGGAAAAAATTCTGGGGAAGGAAGATCTCTCCTATGCCATCTATCATCAGATGCTGAAGAGAGCCCGCGGATGGCTTGCCGATGCACTCTACCTTGCGGGAGAGGCAAAGGGAGCCGCACACGAACTGCTCATGTCCAGCCGCCTTGCGGATGAGCCGGACGAGGCGGCAGAGCTGTACAGCAAGTATCTGTTCATGCGCAACTATCGCCATCTCGGGGCGAAGGAAGGGCGAGAGCAGGCAGAGGTCTATGATGCTCTGACGGATGTTACACCGTATACGTATGATGCTGCAGTTCCTTCGACTCAGAGAAAGCTGCGCATCGGTTATATCTCACCGGATTTTCGGGAACATGCTGTTTCTTATTTTTTGCCTCCGCTGCTCCGCCATTTTGACGGAGAGCGGTTTATGGTATTTTGCTATGCCACCGGCAGGAACGATGCGGTTACGGAGCGCCTTCGTACGCGGCGTGTAACATGGCGTGACCTGCGGGGACGTCCTCCGCGGACGGCTGCGCGCCTCATAGCGGAGGATAAGATCGACATATTGGTCGATCTTTCCGGACATTCGCAGGACAACGCACTGCCAATCATGGCATACCGCCCCGCACCGGTTCAGGTGTCGGGAATCGGCTATACGAATACGACAGGACTGCATACCATCGATTATTTTCTCTCTGATGAGATCTGCATCCCTCGAGGAGATACTACGGCGGAGGCTGGATTTACGGAACAGATCCTGCGCCTGCCTCATTCACAGCTTTGCTATGCTCCCGAGGAGATTCGAACCATGCCCGAGACGGGATATACGGCACCCTTGCGAAAGAACGGATATGTGACCTTCGGCAGCTTCAATAACTTTGCCAAGGTTACGGATGAGACACTCCTCCTTTGGCGCGGTATTTTGGAATCGGTGCACGGAGCAAAGCTAGTCATTAAAGGAAAGATTGCAAGTATTGACTCCGGTCTGCACTTTGCAAAAACCCGACTGTCAATCCTGAACTATGATCTCTCGTGCGTAGAGTTCCGTCCGTTTAGTCCGGACTATCTCGAACAGTATCGGGACATTGACATTGCACTCGATACAGCTCCGTATAATGGCGGGCTGACGACGTGTGAGGCTCTCTATATGGGGGTTCCGGTCATTGTGCTGCGCGGACGCACGCATGGAGCACGGCTTGGCGCATCCATTCTGACCAATGCGGGTGTACGGGAACTGGTTGCAGAGAATGACATCAACTATGTTCGCCGTGCGGTTCAGCTGGCGGAATCGCCGAAGCTGATCGATGCCTACCATGCAGGTCTGCGTACAAATATGAAGACCTCTCCTCTGATGAATACGAAGACTTACATGGAGGAGCTGGAGACGGCGTATCAGGAGATTTGGAAGAAATTCTGCATGTCACGGCCTGTTGCGTGACGGTATCATAAACAACGAGGAAAGGAGGAACTCGATGGCCTTTGCCCATTTGCATGTACATACGGAATACAGCCTGCTGGACGGTGCGAGCCGTGTCAAGGAACTCGTACGGCGTACAAAAGAGCTTGGAATGGATGCGGTCGCGATGACCGATCATGGTGTTATGTATGGCGCGGTTCGCTTCTACAAGGAGGCAAAGGCGCAGGGAGTTCATCCCATTCTCGGCTGTGAGGTTTACGTTGCGCCGCGTATGCGGCAGGAGCGTGCTGAGGTAGATGGCGTTCGCTATTATCATCTCATTCTCCTCGCTGAAAACGAAATTGGCTACCGCAATCTGGTTCAGCTTGTATCCCTCGCCAACATCGAGGGATATTATTATAAACCGCGTGTTGACAAGGAGCTCCTGCGCCGTTTCCATGAGGGCATTATTGCCCTTTCTGCCTGTGTTGCAGGGGAGATTCCGCAGGCAATTCTGCGTGGGAACAGCGCACAAGCTGATGAACTTGTCCGCGAATATATTGACATATTTGGCCGAGATAACTTTTTCCTGGAGATACAAGATCACGGACTGCCTGAGGAAAAGACGGTCAACCAGGCATTGCGCGAAATCGCACAGAAACATTCTGTTGGACTTGCTGCAACGAATGATGTGCACTCTGTTCATGCAGAGGACAGCGAGTTTCATGACATACTGCTCTGTGTTCAGACGGGGCGGACAATCAATGATCCCGACCGCATGCGCTTTTCCGGGCCGGACTACTATCTGAAATCTGAGCAGGAGATGGCAGCGCTTTTTGCGGATTATCCCGGCGCGATTGAGAATACGGCAAAGATTGCCGGCCGTTGTCAGGTAGATTTCACATTCGGCGAACTGCAGCTGCCGTTCTATCCTATGCCGCAGGGGTATGACAGCGACGATGTCTATCTGCGTGCCCTCTGTGAGGAGCGTATTCCTGCGCGCTATCCGGATGCAGACGATGAGATTCACCAGCGTCTTGACTATGAGCTGGGCGTTATTCATCGCATGGGCTATGCCAGCTACTTCCTCATTGTCTGGGATTTCATCAATTATGCACGGGAGCACGGCGTGGCTGTCGGTCCCGGGCGCGGATCGGCGGCAGGAAGTATCGTCGCTTATCTGCTGGGTATTACAAATATTGATCCTCTTCAATATGCGCTCCTTTTTGAGCGTTTCCTTAACCCCGAGCGTGTTTCGATGCCGGATATTGACATCGATTTTGACGATATTAATCGCGGGCGGGTTATTTCGTATGTCAAGGAACGTTATGGAGAAGATCATGTTGCGCAGATTGCAACGTTTGGCACGATGGGGGCAAAGGGTGCCATTCGCGATGTTGCACGTGTGCTTGAGATGCCGTTCAGCGAGGTATCGACGATCACAAAGCTTGTCCCTGCAGAACTTAATATTACGCTGGACCGGGCGCTGCAAGAATCTACGGACTTTCGTAAACGCTACGAGGAGGACGAGGCGGCGCGCAGGGTTATTGATCTCGCACGAAAGATCGAAGGTCTGCCGCGCAATACGTCCATTCACGCGGCGGGCGTTGTGATTGCAAAATCACCGTTGATCAATCAGGTGCCTGTATGGGTCTCTGAGGGAACGCTGGTTACGGAGTTTGATAAGGACGATGTAGAGGCACTCGGGCTTCTTAAAATGGATTTTCTGGGCTTACGGACGCTGACCATCATTTCGGATACGGTCAATCATGTGCATGAATCGCATGGAATTCAGCTGGATGTTGATCAGATTCCGCTTGCAGATGAAAAAACATCACAAATGTTGTGCAATGGAGATACGGGAGCTGTGTTCCAGATGGAATCGGCAGGAATGACGAATCTTGTCAAGGATCTTCAGCCGAAGGGGTTTGTGGATCTGATCCCGACGGTAGCACTCTATCGCCCCGGTCCTCTCGGCAGCGGGATGGTGACGGATTTCATCGACGGACTGCACGGGAAAAAGGCGGTTGCCTATATGCACCCCCTGCTCGAACCGATCTTGAAAGAAACGTTCGGCGTTGTGCTCTATCAGGAGCAGGTCATGCAGATCGTTCAGGTGCTTGCAGGGTTTAGTCTTGGGCAGGCAGATATTCTACGCCGTGCGATGGGGAAGAAGAAACACGACCTCTTGATGGCGCAGAAGGAGCTCTTCCTGCAGGGATGTGAAAAGAATGGCATTGAGGCATCTCTTGCCAACCATATCTTCGATCTTTTGACGCATTTTGCGGATTATGGATTCAACAAATCCCACAGTGCGGCCTATGGGCTGCTCGCGTGGCAGACGGCATATCTCAAGGCACATTACCCCGTGGAGTTCATGGCAGGGGTGCTGACGAGCATTATGGATAAGACCGATAAAATTCCCGTCTATATTCAGCTCTGCCGTCAGATGAAGATAAAAATACTTCCGCCCGACATCAATTCCAGCGTGGCGACCTTTGGTATTGAAGACGGTGCCATACGGTTCGGCCTTGCCGCCGTCCGCAATGTCGGAGAGAACGCCATTGCAAGTATGGAACGCGTTCGTGCAGAGGGAGGGAAGTTCCGTTCGCTTGTTGATTTCTGTGCACGTGTGGATATGCGCACACTCAATAAAAGGGCGATTGAGAGCCTGATCAAATGCGGTGCATTTGACAGCATCGGCATGGAGCGAAATCAGCTGCTCGCAGCGCTTGATGCGGCGATGCAGGATGCTGCACGGCGGCAGAGGGATCTGATAAGCGGTCAGATTGGCCTGTTCGGTCAGGATACGATGGAGGAGGTCCAGCAGATTCAGATCTCCTCCGATGTCCCTCCGAGTACGGCCCGTGAACGGCTGACATGGGAGAAAGAAGCAACGGGATTTTACATTACCGGGCATCCGCTGGATGATTACAGCGATACGCTTGCATGTCTCCTGCCGATTGGGGATATTCCCAGTACAATACGTAAGGACCGTCAAGTTGTACGCATCGGCGGCATACTGACGAATACGAAGCGCTTTACGACAAAAAAGGGCGATACAATGCTCTTTGCAGAACTCGAGGATTTCACAGGACGGATAGAGGTCACTATTTTTCCGCGCGTATTCTATGCGCATGTTTCCGATTTGGAGCCCGATAGTATTGTCGTCATACAGGGGCGCATTGATGCTGCAGGAGAGGAGCCGAAGCTGCTGGCAGATGAGATCTGGCAGATGAATGAATATCGCACCTCATTTTATCTGACTCCGCCTGCAGATGCAGAGAGGCGTAGATTATGGACACAGATGCAGGAACTGTTTGCCGGTCATCCGGGCGATCATCCTGTCTATGTGCAGAGTGAGGGGCGTTGGCGCCAGCTGGAATCCTCCTACTGGATCGACGGGTCTGCAGAGGTCCTGAAAGAACTTGCAGAACTTATGGGAGAACGGGGCGTCAAGGTACGTTAGGAGGCGGGATGGAAGAACGACTGCAAAAAATCCTCAGCAATGCAGGCGTTGCATCGCGCCGCGCTGCAGAGGAGTTGATTCGCGCCGGGCGGGTCGCTGTGGACGGTGTTGCCGTAACTGAACTCGGACGTAAATTCGATCTGGCAAATCATACGATTACTGTAGATAGCAAACCCATCCATTCAGATGAAAAGCGGTTCTATATACTGCTCAATAAGCCGCGCGGCTATCTCTCAACGGCTCGGGATGACCGAGGGCGAAAGACGGTTCTCGACCTTCTTCCGGATTTTCCGGCACGGCTTTATCCTGTGGGGCGTTTGGATGCTGATACGGAGGGGCTGCTGCTCATCACAAATGATGGGGCCATTACACAGGGACTCCTTCACCCGCGCTTTGAGATCGATAAGGTCTACCATGCAGAGGTTGCAGGTCCTGTGACAGAAGAAGGGCTTACAAGGCTGCGACGCGGAATTCTTCTCGAGGACGGCATGACAGCTCCGGCAAAACTGCGTATTCTTCGAGCAGATAAGGGATACACTGTGGTTGAGACAATTATTCACGAAGGCCGCAATCGCCAGGTGCGCCGAATGTTTGCTGCGATTGGCTGCCACGTGTGTGCGCTTCGCCGTGTTCGATTTGCGATGCTGACGCTGCGGGGGCTATCCTGCGGCTCATTTCGTCATTTAACACGGGATGAGATTCATGAACTTCGAATAATTGCGGGGGTGATGAGCAGTGAAGAGGATTGTCATCGCGGGTGCAGGCCCAGCGGGCATGATGGCAGCGGCCGCAGCCGCGGAATGCGGCGGGCACGTCCTGCTCCTCGAGAAGATGCCGCGTGCCGGCCGCAAGATGATGATCACGGGAAAAGGCCGCTGCAACGTCACAAGCGCAGATGATATTCCGGACATTATAAAGAATACGGTCGGGAACGGCAGGTTTCTCAACAGCAGTTTGCGTGCCTTTGACAATACCGATGTAATGGAATTCTTCGAGAGGTTGGGGGTGCCGCTCAAGACTGAGCGCGGCAACCGTGTCTTTCCGCAGAGTGACCGTGCCGCAGATGTAGTTGATGCAATGCTGCGCTGTCTTCGTGATCAGAATGTGGAGGTTCGTACGAATGCAGCGGTAAGTGAACTGTTCATCGCCGATCAGACAGCATGCGGCGTATGTCTTAAGGACGGGACACGGATTGATGCGGATGCCGTGATTCTTGCAGTGGGCGGTGCATCCTATCCGGTGACCGGTTCTGCGGGCGAGGGCTATGATTTGGCACGCAGCGCAGGTCATACCATTGCACGGGTATTTCCGGCTCTTGTTCCTCTGGTGACGGAGGAAGAATGGGGAAAGGAACTGCAGGGGCTCTCGCTCCGTAATGTGCGCGCATCTGTTTATTGTGCCGGGAGAAAGGAACAGGAAGCATTCGGGGAGATGTTGTTTGCCCACTATGGTGTCACGGGGCCGATCATTCTGCAGCTGAGCCGCCGCGTATCGGAACTCCTCTCTGAGGGACATGAACGGCTTGAACTGCGATTAAATCTAAAGCCTGCACTCTCCCCTGAGGTTTTGCGCGATCGGGTGGATCGAGATTTTGCGAAGTATCAGCGCAAACAGCTCTGCAATGCAATGATTGATCTCCTGCCGAAACGTTTGATTGTTCCTGTACTAAATGCGGCAGGCCTCTCGTTGGAGTCATCTGCCGGACAGACTTCGGCAAAGGCACGCAAGCACCTTGTGCACGTACTGCAGGCACTTCCCATGACGATTATAGGGACACGGCCGCTTGCCGAAGCAATTGTGACGGCGGGCGGAGTGGAGACGAGTGAAATCAATCCGCGTACCATGGAATCGAAGATTGTTCGTAATCTGTATTTTGCCGGAGAGCTTGTTGATGTTGACGCATTTACCGGCGGCTACAATCTTCAGGCAGCCTTTTCGATGGGACATGCAGCCGGATGTCACAGCGTATGGAAGTTGGAGGGGGAGTAAAGAGGATGGCGAAACGAGTGACAATAGAGCCAGCCCTGCAGGGCTGGAAGGGTGAGGTTACGGTACCGGGGGATAAATCCATATCGCACCGCAGTGTCATGTTTGCCGGACTTGGCAATACGCCGGTCCATATCTGCAACTTCCTTCATGCAGAGGACTGTCTCTCGACGGTTGGCGTCATGCGCTCTCTTGGTGTAAATATAGAATTTCTGAATGAGCATGAACTCATCGTCACGGGGCACGGTCTGCATGGTTTATCAGAGCCGCTGAGCGTTCTCGATGCCGGAAACTCTGGAACAACACTGCGGCTGATGATGGGGATTCTGGCGCCTCAGCCGTTCCTCTCGGTATTCAGTGGAGATGCCTCGCTTACCCGTCGTCCAATGGGGCGCATACGCTTGCCGCTCATAGAGATGGGAGCACAGATCTTTGGGCGCAATGGAAATAAAAATCTGCCGCTCACGATTGTGCCGCCGGAGAAAAAACTGAGCGGAATTCACTACGAAAGTCCAGTTGCAAGCGCACAGGTTAAGTCCGCCGTTCTGCTCGCAGGACTCTATGCAGCCGCCCCGACTACAGTGACGGAACCCTATATTTCGCGTGATCATACAGAACAGATGCTTGCAGGCTTTAGTGTTCGTATGGAGCGCAGCGGGACAAGCGTTACTGTTTTTCCTGCGGAAGAAGAAAGCTATCGTGCGCCGGATGAAATCGTGGTCCCGGGTGATATCAGTTCGGCCGCGTATTTCCTTGCGGCGGGAAGCATCATTCCGGGCAGCCGTATTTTGCTGAATAATGTGGGAGTCAATCCGACACGCACGGGAATTCTGGATGTGCTTGCCGATATGGGCGCCCATATTACGTTGTGCAATCAGCGTCACAGCGGCGGTGAGGGCGTTGCTGATATTGAGGTGCAGGCGGCGAGCCTGCGGGGGATATCCTTCGGCGCAGAAATTATGCCGCGCCTCATTGATGAGATTCCAATTCTTGCGGCCGTTGCGCTCTTTGCTGAGGGGACAACCGTCATTACAGGAGCGGGAGAACTTCGTGTAAAGGAGACGGACCGTCTGCATGCGATTGCGGAGGAATTCTCCAAAATTGCGCCCGGTTGTATTGAAGAACAGGAGGACGGCCTTGTCATCCGCGGGAAATCCGATCTGTGTCGGGCGCAGGCCAGCAGCCGAGGGGATCATCGAATGGCAATGTCGCTTGCTGTTCTCGGGGCAGCCGGCAGAGGTGTTGTTCTTGAAAATCCGGACAGCGTCAATATTTCTTATCCGTCCTTTTTTTCCGAGATAGAGCGGCTGAACTTAGCCTAAGAGGAGGCATATTTATGAAGCGTGTGATTGCCATTGACGGTCCTGCCGGTGCCGGCAAGAGTACAGTTGCAAAGATTGTGGCAGAGCGGCTTGGCTATGTTTATATTGATACGGGGGCAATGTACCGTGCCGTCGCATGGAGAACCCTGCAGCAGGATCCGGAGGCGACGGATGCGGCTATTCTGCGAGCCGTACATGATATTGATGTACGGCTTGCCTGCACGGAGAACGGGACACGGGTTACGGTCAATGGGACAGACGTGACGGCGGAGATCCGTACACCGGAGGTCACACACATTGTTTCACGGGTTGCGGCCCTTGGTCCTGTGCGGGAGAAGATGGTAGAACTACAGCGTGCAATGGCCGTATCCGGCTCGGTTGTAATGGACGGGCGTGACATCGGCACCAATGTTCTCCCTGATGCCGATGTGAAGATCTTTTTGACAGCATCCGTTAATGAACGCGCGCGCCGACGGTACGACGAGATGAAGGAAAAAGGGTATCCGGTAGATTTTGAAGAATTGAAACGAGAAATTGCATCGCGCGACAAGCAGGACAGCGAACGAGAAATCTCTCCCCTCCGTCAGGCAGATGATGCCGTTCTGTTGGATTCGACAGCGCTGTCCGTTGATGATGTTGTTGAGCGAATTTTGGAACTATGTGAATAGGCGGTTTGCACATGTTTTATACATTTTTACAGCATCTCTTTCGTACAATTTTTTATACAGTTTTCCGTGCGCGCGTCTATGGCCGTGAGAATATACCGCAGGAGGGCGCCGTTATCCTTGCTGCCAACCATGCAAGCAATATCGATCCGCCTCTGATGGCAAGTCTGATTGATCGGCCGGTTAGTTACATGGCAAAGATCGAACTGTTTGAGAATCCGATCTTCGGTGCGGCAATACGGCATTGCCATGCGTTTCCCGTGAAGCGCGGCGAATCCGACCGCGGTGCAATCAAGGCGGCAGTTAATGTGCTCAAAGAGGGGCGTGTGCTGGGACTCTTCCCGGAGGGGACACGCAGCAAGACCGGTGAACCGCAAAAAGCGGAAGCGGGTGTGGCTCTCATTGCAGCAATGACCGGCGCACCGATTATTCCCGTCGCCATTCTGAACTCGCACCGTATCTTTGCCAATGGGGGACTCCTGCCTCAGCTGCGTATTATGTATGGAGCGCCGATTTTGTTTCAGGGCGACCGGAAGAGCAAAGAGGCACTGGATGGGTTTTCCGCAGAGATCATGGAGCATATTGCACGGATGCGGGATGAACTGAAGAGCAAATAGGTGAAAGCCGCACTTCTCTATCGGGAACAGCGGCTTATTTTTTTAGGCCGGAATCCTCTTAACATTTGCCATAGGAATCTTGCAGGAAATTTACAGAAAAATGGAATATCATGACGAATATAAGAGAGGAGGGGCTGTTCGTTGCAAGTATCCATACTTGGGAGCGGAAGCAAGGGAAATTCGGTCTATGTGGAACTTGACGGTGTGCGTCTGCTCATCGATGCCGGAATCAGTGCATCACGGATAGTGAAAGCTCTGCGGACATCCGGTGTTCAGCCGCAGGACATCGATGCGGTGCTCATTACGCATGACCATATTGATCATGTACGCGGACTAAAAACTCTCGCAAAGCAGTACCATCTGCCAATTTTAGCAACAAAAGGAACACTGTCCGGGATTGAAGGAGCCTCCGCATTTCAGACGGAAATGCAAACAATTTCGGGAGGCTTTACTGTTAATGGTGTTGCGGTGCGCCCCTTTCCTATTTCGCACGATGCGGCAGAGCCGTGCGGATTCCGCATCACAGGCTCCGCCTGCTGCACAATTGCGACGGATCTCGGGGTTGTTACAGATGCGGTGCAGGATGCTATGGAGGGCGCGGATGTCCTCGTCCTTGAGGCAAATCACGATGCAGATCTGCTCCGCCAAGGCGGGTATCCATGGCCGCTGAAACGCCGCATCCTTTCTAATCGCGGCCATCTCGCAAACGGGGATGCTGCATGGGCGCTGACGCGGATGAAGAAGCCTCCGCGCAAGGTATATCTGGCGCATCTCTCAGAGGAGAACAATCGTCCGGTGCTTGCCCGCGACACCGTCACCCGCATTCTTGCCTCGCGCGGTTTGGTGTTTGATATAGAGCCCTGTCTGCCGGAGGGTGGGGCAGAAATTATTATGTAAAAGGAGATGTTTTTATGAACATCCGACTCAAAAAACGTAAAGGTTTTGCTGTAACGGCTGCGGCCGTTTTGGCATCGTTGGTTATCTTTGGCGGCTGTTCTATGGGAACGGCTGCCGACAACAGTGTCGGAGGGATAAAACCGGCACAGGCGGTCGATGTTTCAGGATTGTCTGATGCCCGCAATACGCCCGTTGTACGTGCAGCAAAGGCGGTGGGGCCTGCTGTTGTCGGCATTACCAATAAGGCGGTTGCGCGCGACTGGTTTAATAACCCCGTTGAAACCGAGGGCGTCGGCTCCGGCGTAATTTTCCGCAAGGACGGTTATATTGTAACGAACTATCACGTCATCAGCGGGGCAAAGGAGATTCTCGTTTCGCTGTCCGACGGGCGCAGCCTGAAGGGAAAGCTTGTCGGTCAGGATGAGTTTACAGACCTTGCCGTGGTTAAGGTTGACGCGGATGATCTTCCGACCGCAGTGTTTGGAAACTCGGATGCGGTTGTAGTCGGTGAGCCGGCCATCGCCATTGGCAATCCGTTGGGTCTTGAGTTCCAGGGAAGCGTCACGGTGGGGGTTATCAGCGCTCTGAATCGTACGCTTGATGTCAGCGACAAGCGTGTCAAACTCCTGCAGACCGATGCGGCGATCAGCCCAGGCAACTCGGGCGGCGCACTTGTGAATGCCGACGGCGAAGTCATCGGTATCAACAGTGCGAAGGTGGCGGCTGCCGCCGTCGAGGGCATGGGATTCTCTATCCCGATCAATACGGTGCAGACCATTGTCGATGAGCTGATTGAAAAGGGCTATGTGGCGCGTCCGTATCTCGGCGTATCGGTCTTTGATCCGACAACGGCGGCACGCTATGGTTATCAGCTCAATATTGAAAAGGGCGTCTACATCTTCCGGCTCTCTCTTGATGGGCCATGCGGGAAGGCTGGATTCCAGCGCGGCGACATCATTCTTGAGATCAATGGTGAAGAGGTCAACAGCGTAGCAGATCTGCGCAATAAGGTTGCCGCGTATAAAGTCGGCGATAAGATAACAGTGACCTATGACCGCAACGATACGAAACGCAAGGCCGAGGTTGTCCTTGAAGAGATGCCGCAGGAGGATCGTTGAAGATCACCATTGTCTGTGCAGGCAAGCTGAAGGAAAAATATCTGCGGGACGGGATTGCAGAGTATGAAAAGCGTCTGCGCCCCTACGCGAACATCCAAACCGCAGAGATCGGCGAAGAACGCATGAAGGAAAGGCCCTCAGCCGCAGAAAAGGAGGAGACGCTGCGCCGCGAAGGAGAGCGTCTGCTGGCACAAGTCCCACAAGGAGCATATCTCATTGTGCTGGACGTGGAAGGCGCGGAGTTTTCTTCGGAGGAGTTTGCGGCAAAGATCGATCAACTCGGTGTTGGGGGGCAAAGCAATATCGCTTTTTTGATCGGCGGTCCGTTCGGACTCTCTGATGAGGTCCGCCGTGCTGCCGACCTGCGGCTTTCGTTCTCACATTTTACTCTGCCGCACCAGCTGATACGTCTTTTCCTGGTGGAGCAGCTCTATCGCACATTTAAGATCAGCCGCGGAGAACCCTATCATTTATAGGAGACAGAGAGGTTTCTGCATGTTGTACAGAGACCTCTTTTTTTGTATTTTTAGTGCATATTGTATTCATGACGTTTCGATCTATACAAACTTCCGCTCCTTATGCTATACTCTGTCACGTTCGTTGAACAGTCATCGAGCAGGCAAAAGGAGGAAACATCATGTCCGACATGAAGCAGTATGTAGATGATATTCTTGATTTGGTAGCGCAGCGCGACCCCGATCAAAAGCAGTTTAAGAACACCGTTTCTGAGGTTCTGACATCCGTCGTTCCCCTTTTGGAGAAGCATCCCGAGTACAAGAAGCACAAGATCCTGGAGCGCATGATCGAGCCGGATCGCGTGATTACGTTCCGTGTTCCTTGGGTCGATGACAATGGCGATATTCAGGTCAACCGCGGTTACCGCGTACAGATGTCCAGCGTGATCGGGCCTTATAAAGGCGGTCTTCGCTTCCATCCGAGCGTTTCACTTGATATTCTGAAATTCCTTGCATTCGAGCAGGTTTACAAGAACGCACTGACCGGGCTTCCGATTGGCGGCGGAAAGGGTGGTTCGGACTTTGACCCGCACGGGCGTTCGGACAACGAGGTCATGAACTTTTGCCAGAGCTTCATGACGGAGCTCTATCGCCACATTGGCCCGAATGTTGATGTTCCGGCCGGCGATATTGGTGTCGGCGGCCGTGAGATCGGGTATCTCTTCGGACAGTATAAGCGCCTCCGCAACTCTTATGATGCCGGCGTTCTCACCGGCAAACGCATTGACTACTGGGGAAGCCTTGCGCGTAAGGAAGCAACGGGGTATGGCCTCCTCTACTTTGTGAAGAATATGCTCGATGCGAAGGGAATTGATCTTTCCGGCAAGACGGTCATTGTCTCCGGGGCGGGTAATGTTGCGATTTATGCAATTGAGAAAGCACAGGAATTCGGTGCAAAGGTTGTGACCTGCTCTGATTCCAATGGTTATATCTACGATCCGGACGGCATCGATCTTGCTGCGGTTAAAGAAATCAAGGAAGTCCGCCGCGCACGAATCAAAGAATATGTTGCTGCGCATCCGAATGCACAGTATCATGAGGGCTGCAGCGGTGTATGGTCTGTAAAATGCGACGTCGCACTGCCCTGTGCCACGCAGAACGAGATTGATCTCGACGCAGCAAAGCTGCTTGTTGCAAACGGTGTCAAGGCAGTCGGTGAGGGGGCGAACATGCCATCCTCCCTCGATGCAATTGCGTACTTCCAGAGCAGCAAAGTTCTCTTTGCTCCGGCAAAAGCTGCCAATGCAGGCGGTGTTGCAGTATCGGCACTTGAGATGTCGCAGAACTCCGAGCGTCGTCAGTGGACGTTCGATAAAGTAGATACGCGCCTCAAGAAGATCATGGCGAATATTTACAGCAGTGCAAAGAAAAACGCCGAACTCTATGCAGACCCGGATGATCTCGTTGCCGGCGCCAACATTACGGCATTTGCAAAGGTTGCGGACGTCATGCTTGGCCAGGGGTTGGTATAAGAGTGTTGGGGTTTGAGTATTGGCGG
>CAUQVG010000034.1:0-17006 GCA_963521685.1 uncultured Selenomonas sp. | reverse complement strand
CATTTGGCCCTTATAGGGCCTGTTCAAACCACCAGTTCAACTGGTGGTTTTGATTTATACGGGGATATTATGCTTTTCCTGTACTGCCGATCACTTCCATTTTCTGCATGACATACTTTTGTACCTCTTTCATGCCCTGTGCGGCATATTTCTTCGGATCGAAAACTTCCGGGTGTTCCTGCATATATGCCTTGATGCCATGCGTGAAGGCGATGCGCAGATCCGTCGCATAGTTGACCTTGCAGATGCCGCGGCTGACACAGTCGCGCACCTGTTCATCCGGTACGCCGGAGGTTCCATGCATGACGAGGGGAATGTCGACAACGGAGCGGATTGCGCTCAGACAATCCACATTAACGCAGGGCGTTCCCTTGTAGACGCCGTGTGAGGTGCCGATGCCGACCGCGAGAAAATCCACGTTTGTGCGCGCGACGAACACAGCGGCTTCATCAGGATCTGTATAGGGACTGCCATCCTCATTTTCGAGATCATCCTCTTTTCCGCCAACCTTGCCAAGTTCACCCTCTACCGGGATATTTCCGGGGTGGCAGGCATCCGTTACCGTTTTGGTGAGCGCAATGTTGTCCTCAAAGGGGAGCTTTGACCCGTCGATCATGATGGAGGTGTAGCCGGTGCGATAGGCCTGCATTGCCATACTGAGGCTGTCGCCGTGATCTAAATGCATTACGACGGGAATTTTTGTCCGTTCGGCCGCCGCCCGTACATTTGCAAAATAGTAATCCAGCCCCGCAAAACGAATGGTGCCGGGTGTTGTCTGCATGATGACAGGGGAGGAAGTTTCCTCTGCAGCGGCGAGAACGGCCATGACCATCTCCATGTTCTCTACGTTGAATGCGCCGACAGCATAGCCGCCTTTCTGCGCATTGAGCAGGAGCTCCTTGCTTGTTACAAGTGCCATTTATATTACCCTCCTTACCTGGATATCGTTTTTGTATTCGTCCACCCTCGACAGCGTTCCGAGCGCATTGCTTTCTGCGACATTTGCACCGACAGCTGCCATAGTTTTCAGCGCATCTTCGATATGATCAGGATGGCCCAGCCATATGCTCAGAAATGCAGCGAGAGCCGCGTCCCCTGCACAGGCAGAGCTGAGCAGTTGAATGGGGCGTGCCGAGGCAAAATAGACTGCACTGCCGTTTGAGAAATATGCGCCGCGTTCTCCAAGTGTGAGCAGGACGTTTTGTGCGCCTTCGGCATGAAGGAAGTCAAAGGCCTTTCTTATGTCGCTTTCCTTTTTGATGCGAATGCCAAAAATCTGTTCCAGCTCTTCGTCATTTGGTTTGATCAGAAGCGGATTCCAGTGCAGGAGATCGCGCAGCTTAGTGGAGCTGATGTCCAGTATGATGCGGACATTCCGTTCGCTGCAGATGGCAAGAATCTCATCGTAGTAGGACGGCTCGATCCCCTGTGGCAGACTTCCGCTGATGGAGAGGTGTGTCATATCGGCCGCATTTCGAATGCGCTCCAACATTTCTTGCTGCTTTTCCCGCGGTACGAGGGCACCGTCGTTTACGAGCTTATACTCCGTTGTGCCGTCGTTCAGAAAAATATTGATGCGCGTGATGTCATCGATTGCGACGGGGATCACCTCAAAACCCCGTCTGCGGGACTCCTCCACAATATAGTTTCCGGAAAACCCGCCGAAGAATCCCATGATCTTTGATTCTATGCCGAAGTGGTGCAGAATAAAGCTGACATTGAGGCCTTTGCCATTGGGCGTATAGACTGCATCGAAGGTGCGGTTCACCTTTCGCGCTTCCAGGCCGTTCGTGCAGATATTCATATCGATAGCCGGGTTTGTCGTCAATGTATAGATCATGAGCTCGCTCCTTCCATTTCTTGAATGTTAGAGCAAATCATGCTTACTCCTGTTCCGGTTTTTTTCTTGTGAGACCGTAGATCACGGCACCGACCAGAGAGCCGGCAAGAATGCAGAGCACCCATGCAACCGGCTGATCTACGAGTGCGAGGATCAGGAAGCCGCCGTGCGGAGCAGGGACCTGAATCTTCATCATATACGTCAGCACTGCCGAGATGGATGAGCCGAGCATGAGGATCGGGAGAACAGTCAGCGGTGATTTTGCTGCAAACGGGATCGCTCCCTCTGTGATGTGCGTGCAGCCGAGAATATAGTTGACGAGACCGGCGGCACGTTCGTTTTTCGTGAATTTATTGCGGAAAATTGTTGTAGCAAGTGCAATGAGAATAGGCGGGGTGATGCAGGCGGCCGAAACGCCGGCCATAAAGTAGTAGTTGCCCTGCCCGAGAAGCAGCGTTCCTGTCACATAGGCAGCTTTGTTGACAGGGCCGCCCATATCGAACGCGGACATGCAGCCGATGACGATGCCGAGGATAATGGGATTTGAATTTTGCAGATTTGAGAGGAAATCCATCATGGCCGCATTGATCGATGCGATAGGTTCAGCTGTGAGGCACATGATCACACCGATCACAGCGACACTGACAAGCGGTATGAGAAAGATGGATTTCAGACCTTCAAATTCCTTGGACAGACCAGATAGGGAATGTACGAGGTATTTGCAGAGGTAGCCCGCAAGGAAGCCTCCGAGAATACCGCCGATGAATCCGGAGCCTGTTCCTGCTGCAATGACGCCCGCAACAAAACCTGCGACGAGGCCCGGGCGGTTGGCGATGGATTCGGCGATATAGGCCGCGAGGACGGGGACCATCAGACCCATTGCGTAGCCGCCGATTTGTTTTAAAAGTGCTGCGGTGGGGTTGTACTGATCCGAGTTCGGATCAAAGGAGTAAATGCCCCAGAGGAATGAGACTGCAATCAGTACGCCGCCCGCAACAACAAATGGAATCATGTGCGATACGCCGTTCATGAGATGCTTATATATCTCATGCGCAGCGCCTGATTTCCCCTCGAGGCGGAACATTTCATCGGCTGCATCTGCCGGCGCCGTCCCCCCATATACGGGGACTTTGCCGGACATGGCCTCTTCCACGAGTTTTGCTGCGTGCTGAATACCCTGTCCGACGGAAACCTCCAGCACAGGCTTGCCGCGGAAGCGGTCCATCTCTACCTTTTTGTCGCAGGCTATGATAATGCAGTCTGCTTCGGCGATCTCTGCTGCTGTCAGGGCATTCTCAACACCGATGGCACCGTTTGTCTCTACCTTTATTTCTGCGCCTGCCGCCTCTGCTGCACGACGCAGAGCTTCGGCTGCCATGAAGGTATGTGCAATGCCTGTTGGACAACCTGTGACGCCCAATAGCTTTTTCATCTGTCTCCTCCACCTTTCTATATATTCCGCTGATTCGGGATATATATCATAGTAAAAGAAAATCTGATGAAAATCTTTTCGTTTTCGGAAAATGGATTTTCATCAGAAGATGTCAGCGATCGTATGTGGTTTTGTTTTCGTTTTGCTGTACGAGGTAATCGACAATCATTCGTGCCATGATGCTGAGAGCAACGCGGCTGGTGACCTCATACTCCCGGATTGATACGTGCTTGTGTTTGAACCCAATCAGGGATTTTGCAGAGTATGGCAGGAGCGGGCTGTCCTCCGCACAGCAGCAGGTAATGACATCTGCGCCCAGAGAGTATGCATTGCGTGCGGATTCGACGAGCTCTTCTGTTTTTCCCTTGAGGGAGAAGATGATGACAAGCGCTGTGGGGGACAGGTGTTTTGTAATGCTCTTCATGATGTTCGGATCATCTGTCTCCATCACATCGTAGTCGAGCAGCTGGAGTTTCAGACTAAATTCTTTTGCTACGTATGAAGTCAGCCCTCTCGCCAAAACGTATACACGAGAATCCTTTGCCAGCTCGATGCGCCGGACAATCTCGAGCAGATTCTGGAGGGAGATGCGCTCAAGCAGCACCTCCGCTTCGATCAGGGATTTGTTCATGATCTCGTTGATGCTGACAATCGCCCGATCCGTGTTCGGGCGCATCAGTTTGTAACGCAGCTCATTGAATCCGTTGATTCCGCATTTGCGGATGGCACGGGAAACGGTGGACGGTGAGCTGAAGGTTTCAAAGGCAATGTCAACGATCGACATGCGGGAGAGCTTTGTCTCATTTTGATTGATATATTTGACAATCGATTTTTCTGTTTGCGTCAGATTTTCCGCGATCGATTCAGTTATCTCAATGATCATTTGTACTGTGTCCTTGGGGGCGATAGTTTGAGCTGTTATTTTCCGCGTCTTCCCTTTTTGCGCCGATCGTCTCCCTGCGGAGGCATGTTGTCCTTCACGGGCGCAGGAACGGCCCGCAGTCCGAGCCAGAGGAAGACGGCGAGTGCAGCAAGGCCAAAGCCAAGGCTGGTCATCTGGGCACTTGTAAAGAGACCAAGATATTTCTCTGTGTAGTCGCCGCGCAGATACTCGAGGGCAAAGCGCACGAGGCTGTACAGCATGACGTAGAGAGCGAAGCATTGACCGCGCGCATGCCCGCGCGCACGGAAGATGAGGAGGAGAGCGAAGATGACAATATCCAGCTGCCCCTCCCAGACCTCCGCTGGCCAGAGCGGCTGTGCACCGTAGGTGTGGTGGGCGAGGGTGCTTTCCGGATAGAGAATGCCGAAGCTGCTGCCGGTCGGTGCACCGAATGCATCGCCGTTGAGAAGGTTCGCGCAGCGGCCGAGCGCCTGTCCGAGGACAATGGCGGGCGCGGCAATGTCGAGGAAGTGAACGGTGTCGAGCTTGTGCTTTCTGCTGTACAGAATGCCGATCAGTACGCCGAGGAAAACACCGCCCTGGATCGCCATGCCGCCCTGCCAGACGTTCAGAATCTCGGTCAGATGGTGCTGGTAGTAGTCCCAGTCAAAGAAGAACACATCCCAGAGACGCGCACCGAGGAGTCCTGCGATGCCGCAGTAGATGCCGAGGTCGGGGATGTATTTCTCATAGCCGCGTCCGTCCGCCTTTGCGAGGAAATATCCGACGCCTGTCGCGAGCAGGATGGAGAGAGAGATGACAATACCATAGGAGCGGATGGGGAAGTCCCCGATGTAGAAGAGATACTGATGCAAGGAAGCCTGCCTCTCTAGGAAAGACGAAAAATCTACTCTGCTTCAAAGAGCGGAAGGGCCTCGAGGAAAATGATGTCCGTCCGCTTTGCGGCGTCGCCTTCAGCGAGGACGGCAGCCTGTCCGATGACGTGGGCACCTGCCTTCTCCGCGAGATGGGCGAGTGCGGTCATGGAGCCGCCCGTGCTGATGACATCGTCGAGGAGCAGGACCTTGCGGCCCTCAATGCGCTCAATGTCGCTGTTCATGAGATAGAGGCGCTGTTTGCCCATGGTTGTGATGGACTCGTCCTCGACCCAGATGGGGTCCTCCATATATGCCTTGACGGATTTGCGTGCAGTAACATAGTAGGGGATGCCGAGCTGGCGTGAGAGCTCGGCGGCAAGGGGAATGCCCTTGGTTTCGGCAGTCATGATGATCTCCGTATCCGCAGGGATTTTTTTTGCGAGTGCCCGCGCGCAGTTTTCACAGAGTTCGACATCGCCGAGCATGATAAAGCCGGCAATCGCGAGGTTCTCGTTGAGGTTGAGGATTGTGAGCCTGCGCGTGCATCCCGCGACGGTGAGATCATAGAATCGTTTTGCCATAGTGCACCTTTTAGAATCCTTTCTCTGTGAGGACAAGTTCGAGGGCATTCAGCACGTCGCTGATGTTCTCCTCCGTGACAACAAGAGGCGGCTGGAATGCCATAACATTGCGGCTGATGCCGTTCTTGCCGACGATGAAGCCGCGGTTCTTGAGTTCTTCGATCACGATGTCAAGCTCGGCGGCGGCGGGAGACTTGTCCGCATGGACAAACTCGGCGCCGACCATGAGGCCGAGGCCTCGGATATCACCGATGATGGGATGGCGCTGCTGAATCTCCTTCAGTCCTGCACGCAGCTGTGCGCCGCGCCGGTCAGCATTTCCGATCAGATCATGCTCCTCGATGTAACGGATGACCTCGAGTCCCGCCGTCGTGGAGACCGGATTGCCGCCGAGTGTCGAGGCACCGGGTTTCGTGTAGGTGTCGGCAATCTCGGGCGTGGCGATGAATGCACTGATCGGTGCGCCGTTGCCGAGCGCCTTTGCCATCGTCATGATGTCGGGCGCAACGCCGAAATGCTCGATGGCGAACATCCTGCCCGTGCGGGCAAAGCCCGTCTGCACCTCGTCCGCGATGAAGAGAACGCCGTAGTGGTCGAGGATTTCCTTGACGCGCTTGAAATAGTTCTTCGGCGGGACGATGATGCCGGCGTTGCCCTGAATCGTTTCGGCGATGAATGCCGCCGGACGTCCCGCAGTCGCGCTTTTGATCGTCTCCTCAAGCTCATACGTGCAGTCAATCCCGCACTCCTCGGGGGAGTGCTGATGCGGGCAGCGGTAGCAGTAGGGATTCTTGACGAAGTGGATGCCGCCGACGGGGTTCGGGTCCGTCCGCCACATGGAGATGCCCGTAAGGCTCATTGTGAGCTTGGTTCTGCCGTGCAGCCCGCCGCGCAGCGCAATGAACTCACTGCTGCCCGTCGCAATCTGAGCGAGGAGTGCGGCTCCTTCGTTCGCCTCTGTGCCCGTGGAGCAGAAAAAACTCTTCTGCAGGCGGCCAGGCGTGATGCGCGCAAGCTGTTCCGCGAGGTTGACAAAATTCTCCGTGAGGTAGATGTTGCAGACATGCTGGAGGGTATTCAGCTGCTCTGTGACGGCGGCGTTGATCTCCGGATTGCAGTGACCGCAGTTGATGACGGAGACACCGGCGAAGCAGTCGAGATACTGCCGTCCCTCGCTGTCGTAGAGATACTGCATCTCCCCGCGCACGATCTGGCGCGGTTCGCTGTAAAAATGCCCGAGACAGGGCATGATGTATTTCTTCTTTTTTTCCAGGATGGCGGCAGCGCCGATGTATGACGGTGCGTTTGCAGAAGGTGTTTCCATAAAATTATGCTTTCTGACTCAGATGGAATTACGGCTCTGGCGGAAACGGTAGGTGCCGATGCCCAAGGGGTGCGGAGATACCTCTGTGAGACGGTCGAAATCCGCCGCCCGATATCCGTCTCCGCCGGCTGCAAGGCGGTCGAGCGCGGCACGGTAGATGCAGACGATCTCTGCCGTCTGCTCTGCGGTATAATCCTGTGCCTCAATGCGATAGGAACCGAGTCCGTTGAATTTTTCAAGATAGGGATAGAGGCAGAGGTCCTTCGCAAAGTAGATGTGATTGCGCCCGTACTGGTCAATGCGGATCGGATGCACCCCGTCGGCCTCGTCGCGGAATGCATAGTGTATATCGAGCAGCTCCGGCGCGGAGAGGTCGCTGTAATTCGGCAGCGACATTGCGGGGAAGTTGTAGTCGCAGATCATGGACTCGTAGGAGCCGTGGATGACTGCCTCGATCGGCAGCACCGCATTTTCGACAATTTCGCGCAGCTGCTGAAACGAAAGCTCGTAGGAGGCAGCCGCCATCGTGAGTCCGTTTTCCCGCAGAAAGGTCACGGCGAGATGGTTGAAGATGTTGAAGGAGTGATCGGCCTGTACGGGCAGCTTAGTGCACGTACGGGCAAGCTTCAGTGCACCGAGGTTTCCGACCATGATGCCGTCTGCTCCGAGGCTCTCCAACTCCGTAAAGAACTGCTCCAGTTCGCCGCACGCGCGCCGCATGGTCGTGCGCGGCGTATTGATGACAATGCGTGTCCGACCCGCTGCATAGCGGATGATGTCCTCATAATCTGCGCGCTTCCACGGACGGTTGGGACGAAAAGCCTCACCGCCTGCATAGATCGTATCGGCACCGGCATCGATTGCTGCACGCGCCGCTTCGACCGTGCCGACGCGCACACTCAGATGGCGGCTGGGGGCGTTTTCCTTCTCAATCGGACGCTCGGCGCGCAGAACCTCGTCGGCAAAGCCCGCCTCCTCGACGGCCTGGCTGAAGAAGCGCGGTTCACGCTCACCCGTCATGCCGATGTCGATCGCCGTGGGCTGTCCGAATGCAAACGTTGTCGTGTAATCGCGTACGCGATTGTCATAGAGCGTGCGCCAGCCGTCCTCATCCGTCGCATAGCCGTTCGGGTCTGCGATGTAGGCGTCGATTGCCCTGCGGTAGGTGGAGACAAGACGCCCGATGAACTCGGGCGAGCGCATGCGCCCCTCAATCTTGAATGAGTAGACGCCCGCCTGAATCAGTTCCGGAATGGAGCGATACATACACATGTCCTTCAGAGCAAGCTTGTACGGACCGGGGCTGTCCTCGTCGAGCACGGCGCCCGTCTCCTCATTGATGAGTGCAAACGGCCAGCGGCAGATCTTCATGCAGCGCCCGCGGTTGCCGCTCTGTCCGAAGAGTACGCCCGAGTGAATGCACTGCCCGCTCTCGGAGATGCACATATCGCCGTGCATGAAGTACTCGACCTCGATGCCTGTGCGCGCACGGAAGAGGGCGAGCTCGGAAAGGGTCATCTCCCGGCCGACAACTATGCGCGTGATGCCGTACTCCTTGAGCTTTTCGATGGCGTGCTCATTGTGCGTGTTCATCATGACGGAGGTGTGCAGGGGGACGGTAATGCCCATCTCGTGGACAAGCTCGAGCACGGCGAAGTCCTGCACGAGAATTGCATCCGGGCGAATTTCGTTGAGATACGAAAGGTAGTCCCGCAGTGCCGGCAGTTCCTCATTGCTGATGAGGTTGTTGAGCGTGACATAGAGTTCGACATTGCGCGCGTGCGCATAATCAACAGCCTCTTTGAGGAGTTCGTCATTGAAATTGAAGTCGCCTTCGTGCAGACGCATATTGAAATGTTTGCCGCCGAGGTAGACGGCATCCGCACCGGCTGCAATGCCTGCGGTCATGGCGTCCCATGTGCCGGCAGGTGCAAGCAGTTCGACGGATTTACGGTGTAACAGCATTCTGAAAATAACTCCTTTGAACGGAGAATGCGCTATTTTCGCAATCGATAATTCTCCTAAGATCAGATATGATTATAACAGGAAAAGGAGTTTCTTTCAAATGATGCGGCTGAGGGAATTGAGGTCCGTCATAAAAGAGTCTCTGCCGTTTTATGTTTGAAGTGCACGGCGATATTTCCGACAGCAGGGCTTGTATTTAAGAACGTCTGCAGGTATGATGAGAGAGAATTTATTCTTGCTGTTCCATTCAGAAAGGCGGAGACTTTAATGGGGATCAGAATCGCAGGCATTCTCCTGTGCGGACTTCTTTTTATGGGGAGCTGTGCAGAGGCATCCGGAGAGTTCCCGTATAAGAGCGAGGTGCTCGCACATCGTGCACCCGACGGCAGTATCGGCTTTGTCGCAGGCCCGGATCTTCCCGTGCTGAAAGCATTTGCGCCCGATGGAGCGGCGCCTGTGTACTACATCCGATTTGACGCAGAAAAGAGTTCGTTCAAAAAAGCAAATGCGGTCCATGCGCGTGCCTATGCCGATGGTCAGCCGATCGCACTGGAGCCGGTCGGCTCCGAAGCCGATATGCATGACAGCAAGTGGTTCTCCGGATGGTACCGTCTATCGGCAGAGGATATTGCGCGAATGGGAAAAGCTGCGGAATTTTCGTTCCAGCTTGTCGATGGGGACAAAATTCTATGGGAGAAAAAGGGAAAGCTAAAGACGGCAGAGGCGATGCAGAAGCTCGCTGCCGCAGATCCGTCGCAGTATCTCCGGGAAGGCAATATACGTGCACAGAATGCAGATGATTCTGTACAGGAGGATTCCAGACCGCGTGTATTCCTCCCCTATGTTTCGCCTGAGGTGGTTCAAGGTCGAATCTATGGGCATTTGGAGGAACTCAAGAAAGACAAAGAAATGAAGTCGGATTGGAGGGGCTTTCACTTCTTTCCGAATACGAACGAACACATCGTCAGCGTTATAGGGGACAGTATCGGCGACCAATGGCCTCTGGTCACGTTTGAAACGATTCCATATCATGGAGGGACTCTTCTTGCGATGATGAAGGATCAGCAAGGATATCTGTCATTTGCAAAATCATATTATACAGTCGGCATGATGACACCGGAAGGATTTGTCGTCACTTCGACCGGAATATGGCGGAGTCTTGCAGATCAATGGGATGGCTTCCTGAACGATCTGTATCGCGAAATGAGCCCGCATGCAGTGTTTCCCTTCGAGATCAGTTATTTGTATAAGAAAGATGAGGGGAATCATTTCTTTATCAAAACATCAAGCGATGCTGCCTTTTCAGAGGGCGATGAGATCCTGCACATTGACGGCGCATCTGTTGCTTGGTACAAGCCAAACGAACTGCGCCTTCTGCTCCTGCAGAAACAGGGAAACACTGTCTTCCACATTAGGCGGGCGAATGGGACGGAACACGATATCTCAGTGATGCCCAAGATTCATGCGCCCAATATGACCGCCGAACGCATGGAGCAGGAAGGAAAATCTGCATCCTTCGAGGGAAAAGAGATCGATGCTCCGGGCTTCTCTCTTATTACGCAGGGAAACTATCCTGCGCTCTTTGGCTTGATGGACGAAAGTTATCGCGAAACACCCTGAACGCAGAGAGAATAGACAACAAAAACGGGTCAGCCGTACGAACCAAATTTTGGGTACGGCTGACCCGTTTTGTGCGTGATCATATGAAAAGAAATATTTTATATATCCCAATGCAGCTGCTCGGGATTCGGTGTGGCGCGGTCAATCTCGCGCAGGATCCAAGCGGCATTTTCGTGCGATGCGGCAAAGGCGTCGGCAAGGCCCTGTTCATATGCGGGGGGAATCTCCATGGCGTGGAGCGCCATGTGCATGTAGTCCTTTGCGATGAGTACGACGCCGCGCTCCGCAGCGAGATGGGCCTTGAACCGGTAGCCGTAGTAGAGATAGCTGTTGTGCGGAACCGTATCTTCAAGACCGTCAAAGGCGGCAATGCGTTCATCCGCCTCTGCCTCCGCTTCCTCGGTCATGCCGAGCTTGTGCATGAGGTTCCAGCGGTCTGCCCAGAGTTCGCCGCGCAGAATATATTTGTAGAGAAAGTCTGTGGACTCCGCGCATTCAATTGCCATATTGATATGATCGAGCGCTGCTGCCTGCGTTTCCTTTTCACGGGCTTCCAATGCACTCAGTCCTTGAAGAGCGTAGATTTTTTCCTCTACATCCTGCGCCAGCTCCTCGTTCGGATCGGCGTCTATGATGCTCTGAAAGAGCTCCATCGCCTCTGCCCGATACTCCGGCATCTGTGCGAGGAAATGTGCGAGCCGTGCGCGGGCATGCCAGTCCTCTGCACCGCCCGCAAAAAGCTCATGGGGCGGTGCTGCTGAGCCGAGGCGGTCCAGAACAACATAGATTCGTTCGTGAAATTGTTCCTGCGTCATAGTTCTATCACCTGTTTCATGCGGTCTAAAAGGGGGAGATCGTGCGTAATGACGATGAGCGTCGCACCGCGCGCGTCGAGCGCAGCAAGAACACGTTCGATCAGGCGTGCACCGCGCGCGGCATCGAGTCCTGCCGTCGGCTCGTCGAGGAGCAGTATCGGCGCATCGGAGGCGAGGGCGAGCGCTGTGAGCAGCCGGCTGCGCTGGCCGCCGGAGAGGCGGGCGGCATTTGCACCGAGCGGCTCATCGAGCCCTGCAGGCAGCGCACGTGCGGTATCCGCAAGCTGTGCCGTTTCAAGCGCCTGCCAGATGTGGGCTTCGTCCATATTGCCGTACAGACGCAGGAAGTTGTCCCGGATCGACGTGCTGAAGAGATAGCTTCCCTGAAGGGCTGCCCCGAAGAGGGCACGCGTTTCCACAGGGGTGAGACTCGTATGCGGGATGCCGCCGAAGCGAATCTCACCGCTGTCCGGCTCCCAGAGGCGCAGGAGGAGGCTTGCGAGTGTGGTCTTGCCTGCACCGCTCTCTCCGATGATGGCCGTGTGCTGACCGCGGCGGACCGTGAACGAGAGTTGACTCAGAATCGGAACCGCCGCATGATACCCGAAGGAAATCTGTGCAGCCTCTATCAGAGGGGCTGCCGTCTCGATATTTTTTCCCGTGTGTGCCCGCGTTTCATCTGCATCAGATGCGGTGTGCGGAAGAATATTCGCCGCTGCCTGTACGGCTTCGGACGCGCCGAGACTGGCGGCAGGGATGGCGCGGTACTCGCTGAGTACCGCCTCGAGAACAAGCACCCAAACGGCATACTGTACGCCGGTCAGCGAAGCATCTGCAGCAAGAGGAGTCAGTAGTATGATCAGGAGAATCCAGACCGACACGCGCAGGACATCCAGCAGGGTAAAGAGACGCTCACGCCGTACATGTCCCTCCCTCTGCCGCTGCTGAAAGGTTGCCGCGGCGGCATTGAGCAGGTTTTGTGCATGGGGAAGCGCTCCTGCTGCGGCAAGTTCTGTGCGCCCGTCGATGAGGTCGAGCAGTCTGCCCCGATAGGCGGCGCTCTCCATGCGCAAATCCTTCTCGCGAAGGAGATGAGGGAGGGTGAGATGGAGGAGATAGAGCAGAACTAGGGGGATCGGAGCCCAGGGATTGAGCGGCAGGAGTGCCGCGCAGGTCAGGAGGGTCAGAATCCCTGCGATCAGCGGCTGGGGAACAGTGCGCAGATAGAAGTTGCGCAAAGTCTCACAGCCTGTGAGGAGATCGTGCAGGAACTCGCCCTCGCGGACATTGCCCTCGCGCAGGGGAATTGCTGAAGCAGAGCGCCGATAGGTTGCCTGCTGGACTTCTTCGTAGCAGGCGAAGGCTAGACGATGCGAGAGCAGGCGGTCGAGATAGCGAAAGACCGCGCGCCCGATGCCGCAGGCACGCACCATTGTGATCGCGAGGGCGAGGGTCGAGAGCGGCGGCTGGAGGGCAGCACTGGCAATGATCCACGCTGCCGTGCCGATGAGCGCAATGCCGGATGCTGTCGCAAGCACTCCCGCAAGGAGGGCAGGAAGTGCCTTTGCCGGGGATGCAATTGCAAGAAGCCGATAGAGTGTGCCCGCCATCAAACCTCACCTCCCAGCGTGATGACGTGATCCGCCCATGCAATCAGCGCGGGGCGGTGTGATGTCAGAATCATCGTTCGATGATGTGCGAATGCAGTCAGTGCCTCGATGACGAGTGCCTCCGTCTCGCCGTCGAGGCCTGCGGTGATCTCATCGAGGAGAACGACGGGACGGTTTTGGAAAAATGCACGTGCAAGGCCGAGACGGTGGCGTTCCCCCGCAGAGAGGGGATGGCCGCCTGCACCGAGGGGCGTTCGAATTCCCTCGGGCAGACCGCGCAGGAAGTCATCGAGCGCCGCGGCCTCAAGGGCGGCTGTGACAGATGCATCCGAAGCATCTTCCAGCCAGAGACTGACGTTCTCTGCAAGTGTTGCTGTAAATATATGCGGTTCCTGCGGCACATAGGTAATGAGCGACTGCCTTGTCCCTTCCGAGAGACGCGCGAGATCGAAGGCGTTCCCTGTGCCTGCCCCGTCGGCCAGAAAAACACTCCCGTCTGTCGGTGCAATCTGCCCTGCGAGCAGGAACAGCAGCGTGGACTTTCCGATACCGCTTGCACCCGCAAGAACAGTGGCTTTTCCAGCGGGGAATGAAAGGCTCAGGTCAGTCAACACGGCCTCATTCGTCATTGGGTAGCGATAGCCGAGGTGTTCCGTATGGACGGCGGGCGGTGTGAGAATGCGATCGTATGCCCCGTCCGCAGGAGTGGAGAGATCCAGATAGGGGAGGAGGGCTGCCTCTGCGGTCTTTGCGTCCATCGCCGCGTGGAAGGCGATGCCTGCCTCGCGCAGCGGCTGATAGTAGAGCGGTGCGAGGATGAGCACAAAGAATGCTGTTTGAAAGTCCATCATCCCCTCGAGCAGGCGCAGGCCGATCGAGACGGCGATGAGAGCAATCGAGAGTGTCGTGATCAGCTCGAGCGCAAATGCCGAGACAAAGGCAAGGCGGAGGACCGAGAGGGACGCCTCGGCGAAAGAGCGGCTCATCTGTGCGAGATGCGCTCCCTCGCTCTCCGCGCGGCGGAAGATTTTGAGGGTCATTGCCGCGCGGATAAGCTCGCCGAAGCCGTCCGTCAGCGACTGCATCTTGTCCCATTGACGTTCGCTCGCACGGCGCGTGGCGCGTCCGATCAGGAAGAGCAAAAAAGGTGCAATGGGGAGGGTCACGAGGAAGAGCAGGGCCGAAAGGGGATCGGCAAAGGCCGATATTATGAGAATCATGGGGATGAGCACAGCACCCGCAATCACCGTCGGCAGGACGGTGTGAAAAAACGGATCAAGCGCATCGACGCGTTCGAGCGTGAGTGTCAGTACCCCCGAGGAAGCCCGTCCGTGCGTGAGCATCGCATCGTGCAGTGTTCTGCGGCAGGAGAGCCGTACATGATGGGAGAGCTGCGCGTCGACGCGGCCCTTTGGCAGGCGGAGCAGCGCCATTGAGAGAACGCACAAAAACAGCATCAGAAGTTCTGATGCTGTTTCACCAAGTCCGCCGTGCTCCATGAATACCGTGTTCACGATCACAGCAGTCTCCCATGCCGCTGCGACGACGAGCCCCCCATGCAGGAGCTCGATCGCCGCGCGCACGAGAACACTATTCCTTTGTGTGCGAAGTGCAGAGAAGAGAATGGACTTCTTTTTTTTCATAGGTTTTGTCAATATGCCTGATGACCTGTATCATTCGGAGAGATGCGCTTGCGAAAGATGTAGTACGTCCAGATCTGATAGGCAAGAACGACAGGGACGAGAACGGCCGCCGCAATCGTCATGATGGAGAGCGTATACTCCGTCGAAGATGCATTGTAAATGGTGAGACTCCAGCCCGGATTCAGGCTCGAGACCATGAGCCGCGGGAAGAGACCGGCAAAGAAGCCGACCGTCGTGCCGACGATGGCAAGGCTGCCGAGGATGAAAGCACCCTTCGTGCAGCTCTTCCAGAGGGCTGCGATCCCCGCAACAAACAATACTGCTGAGGCGAATAATGCTGCTCCTGCAGCAGAGCTGCTGTAAAGATCCGTTTCAACGCAGGTCAGAACCATGCAGAGTACATAGAGCAGCGCCGCAAGGATGCCGAACTTCAGTCCGAAGGAGCGTGCTCTCTCGAGCAGATAGCGGTCCGTGAGACGCAGACTCAGGAATGCTGCGCCGTGGAAGGCAAAGACGCATAGGAACGCTGCACCGCCGACCACCGTGTAGGGCGTAAGCAGATCGAAGAATCCGCCCTGATAGACCATATTTGCGCCGATGGGAAGACCTGCGATGAGATTTGTCACGACCACGCCCCAGAGGAATGCAGGGACGATACTGCCGAATGCAATGGCGTATGACCACATGCGCTGCCATTTTTCATCCGTACGCTGATGGCGGAATTCAAATGCGACCGCCCGCAGGATGAGTGCGACCAGCATGAGGAAGAGCGCGATGTAGAACGTGCTGAAGAGGGTAGCATAGACATGCGGGAACGCTGCAAACATCGCACCGCCTGCCGTGATCATCCAGACCTCGTTGCCGTCCCAGACGGGACCGATCGCGCGGACGATCTGAGAGCGGTCGCTCTCCTTGTTCGAGAGGAGCGTGAGGAGCGTGCCGACACCGTAGTCAAATCCCTCGAGGAAGAAGAACCCCGTGAAGAGCACGCTGATGAGCACAAACCAGAGAATATTGTAATCCATGCTTACTTCCCTCCTTCGATGGCAGGTGTAATCTGCGTCCGGCGGATGAAGCGGAAGGCGATGTAAAGCGCCGTGATGATGAGCAGCAGGTAGAGGACCGTAAACCCGATCATCGTAAACATGATCTCCGCCGCACTAAGGTTCGGCGAGACGCCGTCCATTGTCTTCTGCAAGCCCATGACAATCCATGGCTGGCGGCCCATCTCTGCGACAATCCAGCCGCAGGAATTTGCGATAAAGGGAACGACAACGAGCCAGGGAAGTGCGCGCAGGAGCCCCTTGGCCGAGAGGATCTTGTCCTTCTTCGAGAGATAGAATACCACGAGTGAGACGAGCACCATAAAGAAGCCTGCGCCGACCATCGCACGGAACGAGTAGAAGAGCATCGTTACATGCGGACGGTAGTCGCCGGGGCCGTACTTCTGGACAGCTTCCTTCTGGAGGTCGTTGATGCCGCGCACCTCGCCCTTGATATTGTCATGCACCATGATGGTGAACATATAGGGGATCGTGATTTCAAAATCGTTCTGGCCCTTTTCCATATTCGGATAGGCAAGAACAGCGAACGGAGCAGGATCCTCCGTCTCCCAGAGTGCCTCCATTGCTGCGAGCTTCATCGGGCTTGCCTGTGCCAGATACTGCGTGTGGAAATGACCGCTGAGGATGACGCCGAAAACGCCGATGATCGTGTAGACTGCACCGGCCTTGATCGCCTGCGTGAATGCATAGCGAGACTCTTCATCGTGGAGCAGCTTCCATGCGGAGACTGCCATGATGACGAAGCCTGCCGTTGTGATGCCTGCAAAGAGCGTATGCGACTGCTCGCCGAGGATATAGTGGTTTGTAATCAGCTCTGTGAAGCTCGCCATCTCCGCACGCCCATTGGCAATCGTATACCCGACAGGATGCTGCATAAAGGAGTTGGCAACGAGAATCCAGAAGGCTGACAGATTGCTGCCGATGGCAACGAGCCAGATGCATGCGCAGTGTGCCTTCTCAGAAAGCTTGTCCCAGCCGAACATCCAGATGCCGAGGAACGTCGACTCGAGGAAGAACGCCGTCAGTGCCTCGAGTGCGAGTGGTGCGCCGAAGATATCGCCCATGAAGCGCGAGTATTCCGACCAGTTCATGCCGAACTGAAACTCCTGCACAAGTCCTGTGGCGACACCCATCGCGAAGTTGATGAGAAAGAGTGTGCCGAAGAAATGCAAAAGCTTCCGGCAGGTCTTCTTCCACTCCGGCTTCTTCGTGTTCACGTAGCACGTCTCGAGCAGTGCGACAAAGATCGCCATGCCGAGGGTGACGGGAACGAAGAGAAAGTGATAGATGGTGGTAATTGCAAACTGCCATCGTGACAGCAGCACTTCTTCCATTTCCAAACCCCTCCTAA
>CAUQVG010000033.1:0-17219 GCA_963521685.1 uncultured Selenomonas sp. | reverse complement strand
ATAAGGGCTATGCCCGAAAATGAAAAACCACCCGCTATGCGGGTGGATATTTATTCTTTGCTAATTTTACTTATATCGCGTATAATGATTCTTTGAACAGAGATGAAAGGATGTGCGCTATGAAGATCTCCGCCTGCTATATTGTAAAGGACGAAGCTGATGAACTGCGCCGTTCCCTTGCCTCTGTTCGACAGGCGGCTGATGAAATTATTGTTGTTTCGACATCCGGGAGTTCCGAGGTCGCGCGTGCTACTGATGAATTTTGTGCACGCATCTATGATTTCCCGTGGCAGAATGACTTTGCTCTTGCACGCAATTATGCACTCGAACAATGTACGGGGGATTTGGCCATCTTTTTGGATGCCGATGAATATTTCTTTTATCCGAATAGCTTGCGCGATGGAATTGAAGGCATTGTAAGTGCGAATCCGACCTTTGATATCATTATGATCTCACTCTGTAATTTCATGACAGAGAACTCTTTCGCAGATGCCATGTATCTGTGGAGCCCGCGGATCCTGCGTATGCCGGGGCTGCACTACGAGGGGATGATTCACGAGCAAGTCATACGCGATGATAGGGCGGAGCGTATACTTGTCTATGGAGATGAGCGCCTTGCCGCCGGACATACAGGCTATCTTACGGAGCGGGGAGAGGAGAAGATTCGCCGCAATATTGCCATGCTTGAACGGGATGCTGCCCTTCATGGGTGGAAGGCAATGCATGCCTTTTATTTGGCGGATTGTTACTTCGGTCTGAAAGACTATGCGAAAACCCTGGCGTTTTCCAAGGAGGTTCTGCAGGGGGATGCTGTCTTTATAGGGGAAGAGAGCAAGGTCTACCATCAGATGATTGAGTCCATGCGGGCTCTGCATTACTCGGATGAGGAGATGCTAATACTGGCAGAGGAGGCTCTTGCAAAGTTCCCCAATCTGCCGGATTTTTATGCGCAGCGCGGGATGATTCTATGCGGACTTGCACGGTATCAGGATGCGGCGGATAGTTTTGAGGAAGCCTTGCAGCATTACGACCATGATTTTTCCGCAATCCATGATTCATCATTCTTTAATCACTCTGCTGCGGCCCGTGTAGCAGACCGAATTGCGCAGATTTATAAGCATTTGGAAGAGCCGGAAAAGGTGAGTGCTTGGTTGGAGAAGGAGAAGTCGTATATGGAAGTGTCTGCAGTTGGCGCGGAGAAGCAGAAGCTTCGCATTACGGCGTGCTATATCGTGCGCAACGATGCCGCTCATCTGAAAAAGTCCATTGAGAGCCTATGTGATGAAGTCGATGAGCTGATTGTCGTTGATACAGGCTCCTCTGATGATTCTATGCATGTAGCAGAGTCTTTTGGCGCGACTGTATATCATATCCCGTGGGCAGATGACTTTGCGGCTGCGCGCAATGCGGCACTTTCCCATGCAGCGGGAGATTGGATTGTCTTTATCGATGCGGATGAATACTTCTCTGCAGAAACTCGCACACATTTGCGCGCCGTGATAGAACAGGCTCATGCTGAAGATGCAGAGGTGCTTCTGCTACCATGGCATAATATTGATGAGAAAAGCGGGGAGGTTCTGCTTGACTCCTATGCACCGCGTATCTTTCGCAGTCGGGGGGGGCGACGCTATGTCGGAAGGATTCATGAGGAATTGCGGGATGCGGACGGGACAGCTCCGCCTTCCCGTATCATTGCGTCGGAGATGCTGACACTTGTGCACACAGGATATTCTGTCGCGTTGACACGTGAAAAGGGGGAGCGCAATCTGCGGCTCCTCCTCGCAGAAGTGAAACATACAGAGTATCCGGAGCGCTGCTGGCGCTATCTCGCAGAGACCTATGACAATCTCGGAGATGAACGGATGGCAGAGCTCTATGCTCTTCGCGATATCGCGCTTGGGCGCCGTTCTGTCGTCTATGCGAGCAGCTGTTGGCGCATCCTCCTGCGGATCTATGGGGGGCAGCCCGCACGCAGAGAAAAATATCTTGCCGTTGCGGAGCAGGCAGCTCGCGCGTTTTCGGAACTTCCCGAGATGCATGCGGAGTACGCCGAGGCTCTGGCGGCATTTCATCGTTACGAGGAGGCGATCGCGGCAGCGGAGACTGCTCTTGTAGCAGAGCTGCCAGAGACAGGGACGGATCGTTCTCTCTTTACGGCTGAGATGTGCGCTGAACTGCGGCGGCGGCTTGGTATCTGGAATCATATTGCAGCACGCGCAAAGGAACTGCTCATCACGGCTGCAGTCTTTGTGCGCGACGATGCACGGGATATGGAAACATGGCTTGCCAATACAGCTGCCTATGCAGATGAACGCATTGTCATCGATACGGGCTCACAGGATGGGACGCGCGCGCTTGCTGAAAATGCAGGGGCGAAGGTCGTTGATTTTGCGTGGCAGGATGATTTTGCAGCTGCACGGAATGCCGCAATCCATGCGGTGAGTGGAGACTGGGCAGCCGTATTGGATGCCGACGAGTCCTTCTTTGACCCGTCGGAAGTGCGTGCCTATCTTGCAATGGTGGATGTTATTCTGCCGCATGTGGATGCTGTGCTCCTGCCGATCGTGCATGTGGATGAGGATGCGAATGAGCGCGTAACGGGGCGTGCGCCGCATGTCCGCTTCCTGCGCACGGGTCGCGGGCTCTTCTATGAAGGGCGCGTACATGAAGTTCTACGAAAAGAAGGGGGGAAGCCGGCACTCTATCATGAGCCCGCAGCGCTCTCCATTCGCCATGTGGGCTACTCGTCGGGACGAATCCGTGCCAAGCACGAGCGAAACCTCGCGCTGATGGAGCAGAGAATTGCGGAGGCAGGGCTTCAACCCGGAGACTGCCGTTATCTTGCGGATACCTATTACGGGCTTGGACAGTATGCGTCGGCACTTATTTACGTGCGTGCAGCATTGGAGGAGGATGTGACCTCGATTGGGGCACAGAGTCATCTCCATCATCTCCTCTTGGATGCAATGGAAAAGGAGCATGTTCCGCTTGTAGAACAGGTTGAGGCAGCAAGGACTGCATGCCGCACATTCCCGCAGTTGCCCGATTTTTATGGACGGCTGGGTCTTCTGCTTGCGGCGCGCGGGGACGCGGCAGCGCTGCCTGAGCTGACACGTGCGCTTGAACGATATGAGAGCCCTGCGGATGAGAGCGGGGAGGCTTCTGAATTTCCTGCATGGGCGGGCGCCGTATCTGCTGCGCGTGCGCGTCTCCTGATGGAGATGGGGGATAATGCTGCGGCAGAGGAGGAAGTCTCGCGTGCGCTTGCGTTTGATACGGCGCGTGAAGAGGCTCTGGATGTCTATGTGGAGCTGCACGCCTCTGAGGATGCGGCGAAACTTTTGGGCGCTCTGCTCGAAATGCTCGGCGAAGATCAGGAAACGTGCGCCTATCTCATGCGCTTTGCGGACAGCTATGGATGGCTTGCACTTGCGGCGGCGGCACGTGCGGCCTTCTCCAGCAGGACAGGACGCCCTGCATCCAGCCCTGCAATCTATGAAAAGGCACGTGCTCTTGCGCCGGAGGAGTTGGGCAACCAGGTTGTCGGTTCGTTGGCTGAATATGTGCGTGAAATGCCGGAAATCTTGCTGCGCTTGGAGCGTGATCGGAATGCGGAGAGTCCGCAGCTCTATCATCGCCTGCGTGAGCTCCTGCCTCAGTCCATCCGGGCATTTTGGCGGCATTACGATGAACCGGATGCGGTGGCGCTACCTGAAGGCAGGGAGGGCTATGACCTCGTGCGCGAGGCATTTATCCACCATGCGGATGCGGCGCAGAGTGAGCGTTTCCTGCGCATATCTGCAGACTATGGCGTAGCGTGTCTGCGCTCCGCAGCGGAAGGCTTCGTCAGAGCAGAGCGCTGGGAGGGGGCTCTCATTGGATGGGCGCTTCTTACTGCGCAGGAGGGAGAAACAGCGGACAGCATCTATGGGATGGCTTTTGCCTCGCTGCAGTTCGGTCTGCGCGCAGAGGCGGAAAAGTATCTGGCACGTGTACTTGTGCTCGATCCCATGCACCGGAAATCGAAGGAATTGATGGAGCTGATACAATGAAGATCTCGGCGTGTGTCATCACGAAGAACGAGGTGGAGAATCTGCCGCGCTGGCTCAGATCCATGCGCGTCTTTGCCGATGAGATGATTGTGGTCGATACGGGATCGACGGATGCAACGGTGGAGATTGCACGCGCGGGTGGGGCTCAGGTCTTTCATTTTGACTGGATCAATGACTTCGCTGCAGCGAAGAATTTTGCACTCGATCAGGCTGCGGGGGACTGGGTGGTCTTTACCGATGCGGATGAGTATTTTACCGAAGAAAGCGAGCCGCGTGTGCGGCCGATGATTGAGGAATACGATAAAAAAGAGACGATGGACGGGTTCATCGTACATCTCGTCAATATCGACATGGATACGGGTGCTCTCATGGGGACGACCGCCGAGGTTCAGCGTATCTTTCGTCGTGCACCGCATATCCGCTTTGTGGGGAGCATTCACGAACATGTGGAGAATCTCAGCGGCGATGCGGGGCGCGAGATGATGATGGCACCGGGGCTGACGCTCTACCATACGGGCTACTCACCGCGCATCATCAAGCAGAAATCCAAACGAGATTTGGAGCTGCTGCTCGCACGGCGCGCGCGCGGTGAGCATAAGAAGCTCGATGAATATCATCTGATGGACTGCTATTATACGCTGGAGGATTATCCGCAGGCCGCGCACTATGCACGGCTAGCACTGGACAGTGAACATCGCCCCGTGGGTTCTGAGGATCGCCCATATGCCGTCCTTCTTCAGTCGCTGATTCTGATGAAAGCAGCAGATGCGGAGATCACGGCAGCCTACGATGCTGCACGGGAGGCACTGCCGGAGAAGGCAGATTTCCCTCTGATCTACGGAACCTATGCGTGGGATCGGGCGTATTTTACAACGGCCTGTGAGGCATATGCAGAGGGAATCCGCCTGCACGAGGACTTCTATCGCGAAGGGGATTTTTCCGGTGTTCTCGCACCGACCGCATATGTGCGGCTCAGCGAGGCCTCCGCTCTGCGTGGACATATGGAGGAGGCTCTGCTGCTACATGAACGTGCCGTGCGCATGAACGCGCGCTCTGCGCCGCTGCTTGGAACATTCGTCCGTTTGCTCGAGCGCATGGGGGCGGATGATGCCGCTGTGATTGAGATACTGAACGGCCTCTATGACAGGAACGACGATGCTCGGCTCCTCGCTGCCGTATTGGGGGGAACATCCTTCCGCCTCGCAGCGCTTTACTATGACCGCCGTGCAACTGTGCGCTTCTCCGAACGGCGGCGCTTTTTGCTTGCAGGGGATGTGAGTTCTGCGGCGGCAACGCTCGTGGAGGATATGGAGCGCACGGCAGCCGTTGGTGCGGCCTGTGGGGCAGGCTTCTCACCTGAGCAGCAGGGCGCGCTTGCACTTCTCCTGCCGGACTCCTGTAGGGAGATGTCAGCTGCGCCCGAGGCCACGCGCATGCTGCGGCGTATCGGTCGGCTTGCAAGAGGGATGAAATGACAATGGATCGACTCGGGGCACTGCGCGATCGTATCTTTGCAGCGCTTGCATGCGGAGATGAGCGGGCGGCGCGGAAGGGAATCAAAAAATTGCAGCGGCATGCCCCTGCAGAGGCAGCGGGACTTCTCACGGCACTTCATATTGAGGCGGGGCGTGCTGACGCGGCTCTTGCGGCGTGGCGTGAATGCGCGAAACACGCGCCTCGTGATCCCTATACGGCCTTTCTACGCGCGCGCATATACCTCTTGGAGGGGGCGCGATGTGCGGCACTGGAGGTGCTCGAGCCGCTGATCGATGCGCCCATGCCTGCGGAGATCGCGGAGAAGGTATATAATCTCGCGGGGCAGTGCGCACGTTTCCTTGGCCGTGCTGCGGAGGCGGTGAAATTCTATGAGCGGGCGCGCAATGCTGCCCCCGACGTTGCGCTCAAGGCGCTCAATGCGAGCAATGTGCTCTTCAATCGTCACTATCTCTCTGCGACACTTGCCGAGGACAGGGGGGCAGCGGCGGAATACGGCGCACTCTTTGCGGCGGTGCGGCAATTCGACCACGCGGCACATAGGCGGGGGGTGCGCCTGCGGATTGGCTATCTTTCCCCGGATGTGAGGGAGCACGTTGTGCTCTCCTTTTCGTATGCCCTGATGACGGCGCTCGACCCCGTACGATACGAGGTGACTGTCTATGCGCTGAATGCGGAGGATGCCTATACGGAAAAGGTGAAGGCATCTGTTGAACATTTCCGCAATCTCGCGCGCCTTTCGGCAGAGGAGGCGGCGCAGGTCATCTGCCGCGATAAGATCGACATCCTTGTCGATCTCGCGGGGCATACGGCGGGCAGGACGCTGCCGATTCTCGCATACCGTCCTGCGCCCGTGCAGATTTCGGGCATTGGATATTTTGCCTCAACAGGTCTCTCGACGGTGGATTACTTCCTTGCGGATCCGATTCTTGCGGCGGGGGAGGCAGAAAAAGGCTTCGTGGAGGAACTGCTCGTCCTTCCTCAGACACATTTCTGCTGGCAGCCGCTGCACACGGCACCTGCAGTCGATCACGCACCTGCGGCGGGACGCAGCATCATTTTCGGCAGCTTCAACAACTTCACAAAGCTGAATGATGAGGTGCTGCGCGTCTGGGCGGAGATCTTGCGCCGCGTGGAGGGGAGCCGCCTGCTCCTCAAGACGGATGTCTTTTCCTACGCAGACGTACGTGCGGAGGTCATGCAGCGCATTGAGGCGGCAGGCATTCCGCTCGCATGTGTCGATACGGAGGGGGCATCGCGGGATTATCTCGCAGCCTACAATCGCATGGATATTGCACTCGATCCCTTCCCCTATCCGGGTGGCGGGACGACCTGTGATGCGCTATACATGGGTGTGCCTGTGGTGACGATGAGAGGGGAGAGCCTCGGCAGCCGCTTTGGTGCATCCCTTGTCGAGAATATTGGCTCAGGGGCACTGATCGCGCAGACAACAGAGGAGTATATTGACCGCGCTGTTTCTTTGGCGCGCGATACGGAGCTGCTCGACGCACTGCACGCAGGGCTGCGCGGGATGATGGAGACCTCTCCTGTCATGGATGCGGCAGCCTATGGCAGCGCCGTAGGAACGGCGTATGAGCAGGTTTGGGCAGCGTATGCAGAACGTGCGCCGCTGTTAAAGTCCTCCTCCATTCATGACGATAGTATGAGTATGGATGTCAAGGTGCTGAAGAACCGTATTTTTAGAGCCCTTGAGGGAGAGCACTACGCTGAGGCACAGGCGTGTACAGAGCATGCTTTTGCTGCAGGCATACAGGATGACATGCTCTCATATCTTCATATGTATGCGATAGAGCGACAGGGCGATCTGCCGCGTGCGATGGAACTTGCAGAGGAGTATCTGGCGACGGGGCGCACGGATCTCCGTCATGAGTTCATGCGGCTGCGCGCCGCCGTTGCCTATCGTGTGGGCGATGTGCGGGCAGCGGAATACTACAAATGTGCCTATGATGAGGAGCCGTCCGATATGGGACTCTACAGCTCGTTCCTGCTCGCACAGAATGCGCAGGATGTGGACGCGGACGAACTCTTCCGCGCGCATTGCGCATATGGCACACTGCTTGCAGATATCCCGTGCTATACATATGCTGCGCCCTATCAGCACGGGAAGATCCGCATTGGCTACATTTCTCCTGATTTTCGTCGCAATGTCCTGCAGCATTTCGTGCAGCCGCTGCTGACGGCGTATAACCACGCGCACTTCGAGGTCTATGTGTACAGTACGGCAGAGAACCCGGATGAGGTGACGGCGGCACTGCGTCCCCATGTCACTGTGTGGCGTGATCTGGCTGAGGATCCGCCTGAGAAAATTGCCGCGCGGATTCATGCGGATGAGATTGATGTACTCGTCGACTTGGCGGGTCATGCGTCGGGCGGAGCGCTTCCCGTGCTCGCGCGTCGGCCTGCGCCTGTGCAGATGATGGGGCTTGGCTATACAGCGACCTCCGGGCTTGAGACCGTTGACTATTTCCTGACAGATGGATTTTGCGATCCTGTTGGCGGTGTAAGCGAGCGCTACTTTACGGAGAAGCTCATCCGTCTGCCGAGCCAGTTCGTCTACGTGCCGCGTGCAGGGCTTCCTGCTCCAACGGGGACGCCTGCAAGACAGCGGGGGCATATCCTCTTTGGCGTATTCAACCAGTACCGCAAATTTACGGATGAGATGCTGCTCCTCTGGCGCGAGATCATGGAGCGTATGCCGACGTCGGAGCTGCTGCTGAAATCTCAGATCTTCTTTGCGCCTGCAATGGTGGAGGCAGCACGAGAGCGGCTCACGCGGCTCGGATTCGACCTCACGCGCGTGATTCTGGAGCCTGCAACGACGGACTATATGGAGCGCTATCTCGATGTGGATATTGCACTTGATACGTACCCGTGGCCGGGCGGCGGCACGACCTGTGATGCACTCTACATGGGCGTGCCCGTTGTGACGCTGTACGGGGAGCGACGCAGTACCCGCTTCTCCTATGCGCTGCTGACGCATGTGGGGCTGGAGGAGCTGGCGGTGCAGTCCTCTGCGGACTATGTGGCGTGCGCCGTCACTCTTGCGGGGGATCTCGACAGATTGGATCAGCTGCATGTTGGCTTGCGTGCGCGCATGGAAGGCTCTGCAATTATGGATCAAGAAGGCTATATGCGCGCATTGGAGCGTGCGTATGTGAACGCGCCGAAGGATTGGCACGAAGGGGAGAGGTCATGAAGAAAAAGAAGAAAAAGCAAGCACGTGCGACAGTGGTGCCTCAGTCTTCGCAAAAGATCCGCCTCGGCTATCTCTCCTCGGACTTTGGTACGGGGCGCACGCGCGATCTCCTTCCCGCATTTTTTTTCTGGTATGATCGCGCGCGCTTTGACATTTATGCCTATCATACAGGTATGGAAGGGGATACAGCATCCTTCGCCAAGAATGCGACACTGCGGGAGATTGGCCATCATAGCCCGCAGGAGGCGGCAGAGGAAATCCAACGGGATAAAATCGATCTGCTCGTCGATCTCTCCCTGCGCATGCCCGATGGTCACATCCGTTCGATCATGCAGCTGCGTCCCGCTCCATATATTGTTTCACTTGCTGCAGACTGTCCCAAGGAGCTTGCAGAAAGACTTCCATCTGTCGAGGGGGATGAAATCTTCTCCCATTGTTATACACCGTTTGAGCGGGTGCAGCACTATACCTACCGAACCCCTCTGCTTGATACGGGGGTTCCGAGCATTGGTGTTGCCGGTGAGTTGCAGAGGGACGAGGCGGAACAGTTTGTGACGCTTGTCGTAAAGCTCTTACAAGGTGTGCATGCCGTTCGCCTGATCTTGCCTGCACGCGTTGCAGAGGGCTTATCGGAGGAGGATTTTGCTCGGATTGCAGAGGCAGGTTCAGAGGATGCTGTGCTCGAGCTCGTGGATGAACTGCCCTACGAAGTACTCGATCTTGTAGTCGGTGTGGATGTTGATCTCGTCGATGTTTGTCGAGCAGCTGACCATGGAGTCCCCCTTCTAACAACAGAAGCTTCTGTATGTGGTCATCGTGCTCGGATGTTGTTGGAGAAGCTGGAGCTCATGCCTGCATACAATGGGGCGGAGCTTGTTGCAGAAATTGGCAGACTTCTGTCCGATCAGTCACGCCTCTCAGAGTTCCACGAATGCCTGCATTGGTGGCTTTTGGATCTCTTTGACGGAGGCGCTGTCATGTTTTCCGTGGAGCGTGCCTATTCTCGTGTTTTTGCACAGATGAATCAGGAGCAGGGCGCGGAGATTACAAAGACTCTCTTGGATGCTGCCTCCCGAGAGGACTGGGAGACGGTTCTCTTTGCGGCTCATGCACTGGACGGCATGAATCAGCTGGAAGCGGAGCTGCGCATGAGTCTTGCGTGGGCATATTATTTTCTAGGGCAGGGAAGCCATGCCGGGCGGTGGGCTCTGGCAGCAACCGGACTTGCGCGGGATCGTGAAGCGGCACGGCTCTATCTGTCCGTCATCAGCAAGAGCCCGCCTGGGAAAGGGCAGGAGATCTATGAACGCGCACGTTATGGACTGCGGCTCATTGAGGAGGGGCTTCCCGCTGTGCCGGAGGTTCGGGCCGCACTTTTAAAGGCCTGCATGATCTATGCGGGACTTGTGCAGGGGGGAGAAGCTGCTTCGACGTACACGAGGCTTTACGCGATGCAAGCTGAGAAGACAGAAATGCGCCGCTTTTATTATGGTGCAAGTCTCTTTCATTTGAATGCGGTGGATCTACCTGCTGCAGAGGTCTACCAAAGAAGCCTTCATTATGGGGAACTCTTTTCCGATGTGCAGCCGTATTCTCACATGGGGCGACGTAAAAAGGAAAAGATCCGCATTGGTTATATCTCGGGAGACTTCCGGCAGCATGTCATGCAGTACTTTATTTGGCCATTCCTTGCGGGTTTTGATCAGGACTCTTTTGAGGTCTATGTTTATAGTTTGGGGGAGCCGGATCAATTTTCGCAATTCTTTCAGACGCTTGTGACATGCTGGCGTGATCTCTCGGACTGCAATATGGATATGGCGGAAATTGCGGGAAAGATCTACCGGGATGAGATCGATATCCTCTTTGATCTTGCGGGGCATACGGCAGAGTCGGGGCTCGCTGCGCTTGCGTGGAAGCCCGCGCCCATCCAGCTTTCCGGTCTTGGCTATATGGCGACGACGGGGCTGCCTGCCGTGGATTATTTTGTGACCGATCATTACTGTGATCCGGAAGGGGGGGGCAGCGAACAGGTCTATGTTGAAAAATTACTGCGCCTGACAAGTCAATTCTGCTATAATGGTTATACGCATCTGCCCGCCTCAGATGGGGCACCCGCACGTCATCGGGGGTACATTCTGTTTGCCTCATTCAATCAGTACCGCAAAATACGAGATGATATGCTTGTGGCGTGGCGTCAGATCATGGAACGTATACCGAATTCCCGCCTGCTGCTGAAAAATTCTGCCTATCAGCAGCCCGGCGTTGCAATGACGGCATATCAGCGGCTAAAGGAAATGGGCTTCGATATGAGTCGTGTAACTTTCGAGCCTGGGACAAAGGACTATATGATGCGCTATCTCGATGTGGATATTGCTCTTGACACATTTCCTTGGCCCGGTGGCGGGACGACCTGTGATGCGCTCTATATGGGCGTTCCTGTTATTTCTTATTATACGGAGCGCCACAGCACCCGTTTTAGCTATAGTATCCTTGCCAATATGGGGCTTGCCGAACTTGCCTCTGAGCGTATGGAAGACTATATCGAAACAGCAGTGGCTCTTGCAGGCAATCTGGATCTTTTAGATGCCCTGCACAGGGAGCTGCGCCCTCGTATGAAGGCATCGCCTGTCATGGATCAGGAGGGCTATATTCGTGAGATGGAGGGGTGTTATCGTGCAATCTGGGCGGCGTGGGAAGCGCGGCAAGGAGCCGTTTGAACGTGCCTTTGCCGCCGTACAGACCGCACTTGCGGCGGGGAAGCTGGAGAATGCGCTCGGACAACTTCAAGCGATGGAACAAAAGGCGTTCTTTCCTTCAGAGCGGAACTGGGAGCTGCATGAGCTTATGGGGCAGATTCTCTTCTGCCTCTCTGATCTGGAGGCGGCACTGCCGCATTTGAAGATGGCGTGGGAACTGCCGCGCTCCGATCGGACGATGCGCCTTGCCGCGATGAGCAACTATCTGATGGATCTTCACTACGTCAATGGTGTTTCTAATGAGGAGCTGCGCGCGGCGCATCTGGCATATGCCACGCTGCTCGGCATACCGCAGCCGTTCACACACACGAAGCGACGACGGGAGAAGCTGCGTATAGGTTATCTCTCGCCGAATCTTACGGATCATATTGTACTGAACTTTGCGATACAGCTCTTTGCTGCCTATGATCGAGATCGTTTCGAGGTTTATCTCTACGACATAGGAGATCTGCAGAGTGAGGTGACAGACTGGGTCGCAGGGATGGCGGATCGCTATGTCGACCTCTCGAAATTCAGCCCCCAAAAATCGGCTGAGCATATCTATGCCGATCAGGTGGATATTCTCTTTGATCTTGCCGGCCATTCGGCAGGCGGGAAGACACTGCAGATTGCGGCATATAAGCCCGCGCCCGTACAGATCTCTGGAATCGGCTACTTCAACACGACGGGCCTCTCTGCGATGGATTATTTCCTTGGTGACGCAATTGTTGACCCGCCGGAGATGGATGCGCTTTTTGTGGAGCAGATCGTGCGCCTGCCGCAGACACATCTTGCGTTTACCCCATCGGAGCGCTTTCGGGAATATGAACAGATCCAGCGTATACCACATGAGCAGCCTGTATTTGGGAGCTTCAATAATTTCTCAAAAATCACGGATGGAATGCTGGTACTTTGGGGGGAGATACTGCGATGCGTACCGAAAGCGCATTTGCTGCTCAAGCATACGCTGCCCGGTATGGAACCACTCAGCCGTATGCGGGCACGTGCAGAGCGTGCGGGCATCGATCTCGCGCGTTTGGAACTGCGCCCCGGTTCGAAGGATTATCTCCGCGATTATCTGGACGTGGACATCATCCTCGACACCTATCCCTATCAGGGGGGCGGGACAACCTGCGAGGCGCTCTTCATGGGACTTCCTGTCGTGACAACGGCAGGGTCGCGTCATGGGGCGCGCTTTGCCGTGAGCCTGCTGAAAAATGTGGGATTGGGCGAACTTGTAGCAGAGAGTCCCGTGGCGTATGTGGAGCGTGCCGTCGGGCTGGCAAATGACGCGGAGCTGCTTGCGGCTCTGCACACGGCGATTCCCGGCATGATGCGGGCATCCCCGCTGATGGATGGTGCACGTTATGTCCGTGCTGTGGAGGCGGCATATGAGATGATATGGGAGCGATACCTCAATGAAGAAGCGTAAGCAAAGCCGTGCAGAGCGCACGCGCAGGAAGCGTGCGCGGCGGGAAGAAAAACGTAATGCGAAAGGGACGATGACGATGGCAGAGAAGAAAGTAGCAACGGTCGAGCAGATTCGTAAACATATGGAGAAAAAGGAGTATGCGGGGGTAATCAACACTTTTGCAGATATGCTTGAGCAGGGAAATCCGCCAGAGGAGTGCTTTGGGGATGTGGCGCGCGCCTACTTCGAACTCGGTGACTATACACGCGCGGCGAGCTGGGTGACCACGACGCTCTCGAAGGATGCAGGTAATGTAGAAGTGCGTATTCTCTTGGGGCGTATTTGCCAGCGTGAGAAACGCCCCGATGATGCGCTCAAGCTCTATGATGCTATCCTGCGTATGCATGGAAATGCTCTTTCAAACGAGCAGCGCGACGAGATCAAACGGCTTGCGGGGCTGGATGCGCGCCTTGCTCTGGAGAAGACACGTACGGAATATCCGCATCTGGCCGCCCTCTTGGGACTCGGTGAGGCTCCTGTCAAGGAGAGCTCTCCTTCCGCACCCGTTGCATCACAGCCTGTACAAGCAGCATCCCCGACCGTGGATGCAGAGAGCAAGGCGGAGGAGATCCTGGCGCAGGAAATCCGCCCCGTGGAAAAGGTGGAGGCACTCAACGCCTTTGCAGGTGCCGCATATATCGCGGATGACTATGCAAGTGCAAAGACCCTCCTTATGGCGGCGCTGCGTCTCGACCCAGGCTGTGATGTGACGCTTCGCAATATGGCATTGCTTCTCCACGATATGGGAGAACAGGAGAAAGCCCTTCAAATTGCGGCAAAGATACGTCAGACGGACTTCACACTTCTGCATGCCTTAAAATCATGACCACGATCAAAAGTGCTGTGGCATATAGAAGGTAGAGTCTCATTTGCATCAGGTTTTTGAGGCATGTTGTAGATCTGTAGTGAAATTAGGAGGCTCTCTTATATATGAATCAGCAAAGTCTGAATGTCATTCTTGCAGCAACCGAGGACGGACGCTATTTATCGGCGTCGGCGGAGGCTGCGATTAGTGTATGCCATGACTGCGGCGTGAACGCTAAGTTCATTGTGGTTGCTTCTGCATCAAACGCCTCCGGCGTTCGAGAGAAGCTTTCTGCATGGCCGGAGATAGAGGTTTTGTTGAGCAATACAACCTCTCTTGGGCAGCTTTATAACTCTGGAGCGAATGCCTCTGCAGGGAAGATTCTGCTCTTTTTGCGGGAAGGCATCCTTTTGGAAAAGGATGCCTTACAAGCGTTGCTCAACGCGCTTGTACTCGACGAATCTATTGCTGCAGTTGCGCCATTTACGAACCGTACAATCTATTCATGGCAGGATCTGAATGCTGCACATATGCAGGAGGGGGAGGAATCTCCTTCGGCGTGGCTGCGCAGACGTATCATAGGCTCGACGGACAGCATCTTCCTTGAAAACTTTATGCTGCTTATGCGGCGCAGTGTTTTTGAGCAGATTGGGAAGTTTTCTGTGGATTTCCAAGGGACTGGCGGAGAGGACATTGATCTCTCGTTCCGTTTAAAATGTGCGGGCTATCATTTGCTGCGTGTGCCCGTCTATTTGCCGCATGCAGGTGCGCAGCTCTATGATTTGCTTGCTGTGGAGCGCACATCGTCACGTCCGCTGCTTTTAGAACGCTGGGGGCTTGATGTCGGTGTTCCTGAAAAGCTGTGGTCGGATGCGCTGATGGCGATTGACTGGCAGCAGGGGGCGGCGCTGATTCGGGCGACGTGCCGCAGTGCGCTTCTGTCAGCTCCATTGGTTAGTATCATGATACCGACGTACAACCGTCCGGAATACTTCCGTGAGACACTTGAGAGCGCATTGATGCAGACTTATCCGAACATCGAGGTGATCGTCTGTGATAACTCTACGGATGATCGCACGGAAATATTGATGCTGGAATACCAGAATGATATGCGTGTGCGCTATGTGCGGAATAAAGGTGCCAAAACAAAGGCAGAGAACTTTATGCCGTTTGAGCATCTGGCGCAGGGCGAATTTTTACAGTGGTGTATGGATGACGACATTCTCCTGCCAGATAAGATCACGCAGATGATCGACGCCTTCCTGTGTGAACCGACGGCTGCTCTTGTCACATCTGTGCGCGGCGTCATTGATGGAGATGGGGACTTCTTAGGGCTGTGGCAGGATGCACCGCCCATCCATGGAACCTATGAATGTTTTCGGGGGGAGGCTGTCGGACATGCGACCCTGATGGATTGTGCCAATTTCTTGGGGGAACCATCTGCGGTTCTCTTTCGGCGGCGTGATCTGACACACCATTATTGGCGTGCGGAATCGCGGGGGTATAAAACAATATCGGATTGCGCTATGTGGTTGGAGCTCCTCGAAAAGGGAGATGTAGTCATCTTTGGCAGACCTATGAGTCTCTTTCGTCGCCATGAAAACCAGGAGGGACAGCAGCCGGATACCATCGTTCTCAGTCGTATCGAGTGGAGACGGTTAATTGAGGAATACTGGCGGCAGCGTGTGTTTTTGATGGACAAAGAAGATTATCGATATGCGCTGAGAAAGTTAGAGGAAGAACGCGAGGAGATCGCAGCACTGCTTCCCTGCGTGTCCGCCGCGTTACGTCAGGAATATGAGGCCGCATTGCCCGATATTCATATCATGTTGATGAATCGCATTGAGGGATGCGCGTCAATTCGATTGGATGCACCTCTGAAGCAGCTGGAAGCCCGTAGCCTTATAACTTTGGGCGGGTGTGTGAATGTGGGCGATGTAGAGATTGATCTTCGGGATGTTGGGAATCAGCATGATAGTATCCTGCTTTTGGAGCGCTCTAGGATTGAATGCCGATCGGATCGAAAGCAGATGCTTTTAGCCCTTGCAGAACGGGGAAATATCCTCTTGCAGGAGTTTGACGATCATCCTGGTATCTCGAAGAAAATTGTGCAGGATGACTACTTCACGTTCCGTGCGGTCTCCGCCGTGCAGACGTCGACGCAATACCTGGCGGATTTTCTGCGTCAGTTTAATCCCTATGTCTATCTATTTGAGAATCAGCTGGAATCACTGCCCGAGCGACGCACGTATGGCGCACAGCAGAAGCGTGTAACCATCTTCTTCGGTGCGCTGAACCGCCGCCCGGATTGGGAGCCGCTGATGCCGGCGATCAATGAAGCGATTCGGAGCTATGGAGATCGGCTGTATTTCCGCGTGATCTCTGATCATGGCTTCTATGAGGAACTTCGGACGGAGGCGAAGGAGTTTGGGGGCGGTATGCGAGACGCCTCTATCGTAGCTCCCTATGAGCGCTATACAGCAGCTCTGCACGCTTCGGACATTGCGCTCCTGCCACTCCGCGATACGGAGTTCAATCGTGCCAAGTCCGATTTGAAGTTCATCGAGTCGGCAGGACACGGCGCTGTCGCGCTTGCCTCCCCGACAGTCTACGCGGCGACTGTGCGCGACGGAGAGACGGGGCTGATCTACCACAGCCCCGAGGAGTTTGCCGAGAAGCTCGATCTCCTCATACAGCGTGCGGATCTCAGGCGCACGCTCGCGGAAAATGCCTACCGCTATGTTGCGGAACATCGCCTGCTCGACCAACATCTGGACGAGTACATTGCCGCCTATCGGGAGATGTTCGCACGGCGCGAGGAGTTCGAGCAGGATCGCCGTCGGCGCGTGGAAGAATTTTTCCCGAAACTATAACAATATGTTTTTCTCATCGTTTCATGTTATCCCATTGACAGTGATACATGCGGCTCTTATAATAAGAAGAAGCATACGTGCGAGACTGGAGAAATGCTGTAGCGAGCAGATTTCTCTATCAGTGAAAGGAGAGCCGACATGACGGGCAAAGTGAAATGGTTCAGCGCGGACAAGGGATATGGATTCATCTCCCGCGAGGACGGCGACGATGTGTTCGTACACTTTTCCTCGATCCAGGGCGAGGGGTACAAGACCCTCAGCGAAGGTCAGGAAGTTGAGTTCGAGATCGTCGAAGGCGCGCGCGGTCCCCAAGCGGACAACGTGGTCAAAAAGGAATAAAAACAAAGGTTTGAAAAGCCCGGCTTACACAGCGGGCTTTTTCATTTGCGCGGAAATAAAAGCACAATCATTAAAAAATCAGAATTTAGGGAAAGTACAATTCTTTTGCAGGTTTTTTTCGCACCATGTCGAAATACATAGGTATAAGGGGGAGCGGTGAGAAGAGCGCTCCCGTGGATAGAAAGGGGCTGTGTTTCATGGCTGCATTCACGATTCGGGGAAAGAATGTCGAG